>NZ_LZLL01000128.1:0-12328 GCF_001669335.1 Mycobacterium sp. 1245852.3
CGAGCGCACCGCGATGATGCCCAGACGCCGCCGTACCCGCGCCCAGGACCGCGCCGCGCGCGTGGCCACCGAACGCCGGCACAACCGCGACAGCCGACTGGCCCGGCGGGCCCAAACCCCGACCATGCCCGAAGGAGCGACCGGGTCCAAAAATTACGGGCCCGCTCCGCCGGGCGCCGACGACCCGCCGCCCTTCTAGCGGCATGGACGGCGCGGGACGGGGTAGCCAGCGGCTATGGACATCACCGTCACGTATGTCGGCAACGCCACCACCCTCATCTCGGCGGGTGGGCTGACGCTGCTGACCGATCCCAACTTTCTGCACCGGGGGCAACGCGCCTACCTTGGCCACGGGCTGGTGTCCAAGCGGCTCAAGGAGCCGGCGTTGCGCATCGACGAGCTCCCGCCGATCGACGCGATCGTGCTGTCACACATGCACGGCGATCACTGGGACAGGGTGTCGCAGCGGGGCCTCGACCACGGTTTGCCCGTCGTCACCACCCCGCACGCCGCCCAACGGCTGCACAGGCGCGGGTTCGCCCAGGCGCGCGGCCTGCGGACCTGGCAGCAGCACACGATGACCAAAGGCGGCACCACGCTGACCCTCACGTCGCTGCCCGGGCGTCACGCGCCGGGATGGAGCCAGCGCCTACTCCCGCCGGTGATGGGCACCATGGTGGAGTTCGGGGAAGGCCCTGCAGCGCCCCGCCGCCGGCTCTACATCTCCGGGGACACCCTGCTGATCGAGGAACTCAAGGAGATCCCCGCCCGGTTCGACCCGATCGACGCGGGCATGCTGCACCTCGGCGGCACCCGGCTGCCGGCTGGCGGGCGGCTGCCGTTCGGGCTGACCGTGACCATGGACGGCCGCCAGGGCGCCGAGCTCGTCGCGATGCTGGCCCTACCGAAGGCCATCCCGGTGCACTTCGACGATTACGGCGTCTTCGCGTCGCCGCTGGCCGACTTCACCCGCGAGATGCAGCACCGCGGCTTGGGGGACCGGATCGTCGCGGTGAACCGCGGCGCCTCGGTGACCGTGTAGTGAGGCGGCCGTTTTCGAGTAGTGCCCCTAGCCAGCAAATGTCAAATCGCCCTCAGCTTTGGGTATAGGGTGTCCTAACACCGGGCAGTCGAACTGGGAGGTACCGACCGCAGGTGACGGGCTTCGACGTGCAGAGTTTCAGGGTTCTTCGCGGCCCGGTCAACGCAAATTTGCTGAGGTGTTCTCAGCGTGGGCATTGTGAGACGTGATGGATCTTTTTGCACCCCCCGAGGTCACCTCGACGCTCATCCACACCGGGCCGGGCGCGGGCTCGCTGATCGAGGCCGCCGGCGCGTGGCAACGTGTGGCCGTCGAGCTGGAGAATTCGGTCTCCACCTATGCCTCGACGCTGTCGTCGCTGATCGAGTCCTGGGACGGGCCGTCGGCGACGGCGATGCTGCAGTCCGTCCAGCCCTACCTGCTCTGGCTGCGCGAGACCGCGCAGCAATCCGCGCAGCTGGCCACCTCGGCCGAGGCCGCCGCGTCGGCGTTCACCGCCGCCCGCGCGTCGATAGTGCCTCCGGCGGTGGTCACCGCTAACCGGACACGACTGGCGCAGCTGCTGGCCACCAACCGGTTCGGCACCAACACGGCCGCCATCGCCGAGACCGAGAACGAATACCAGACCATGTGGGCGAACAACTCGGCGGCGATGAGCCGCTACCAGGCGTCGTCCTCGCAGGCGACCACGCAGCTGTCGAAGTTCAGTTCGCCCCTTCCCGACACCAGCCCGGACGGCACCGCCAACCAAGAGGCGGCGGTGATGACGGCCCAAGAGGACGCCGCGGGTTCGGGGTCAACGGGGTCGATACTCGATGCCCTCAGTTCGGCCGGCATCTTCGGCAGCGACGGCGACCCGAACAGCGGGTGGTTCGGCTACTGGAGCACCTGGGGCAACCAATTCATCTCGTCCGGCTTCCCCATCAACATGCTCAGCTACCTGGCGCAGAACTCGTCGGCCAGCGCGCTGCAGAGCGTGGGCGGCGACATCGGCACCGGCCTGTCCGAGGGCCTGGGCGCGGCGACCGCGAGCCTGTCCAGCGCCGTCAAGGACGTCGGCGCGGGAATGGCGCCGACCGGCGCGATGGGCGTCGGGGTGTCGCTGGGCAAGCTGACCGCGCCCCCCGCCGTGGTGGGGCTGTTGCCGGGGACCCAGACCGGGGTGCAGCTCGCGTCCGCGGCCTCGCCGCTGCCCGCGGCGGAATCCGGGTTCCCGCTGATGCCGATGATGGTGCCGCCGACGGCGGCCTCGGCGGGCACCGGCTGGCGAAAACGCAAACAGCAGAAGTACGAGGACGTTGCCCTCGGCCAGGAGGTCAAAGGCAAAGTGATGCCTCGAAACCCATCGGCGGGATGACCCTGACGATGGCGCCCCGCGACTGCGGACGCCGTACACCGCCACCGGGCAGGTCGACGGCGACCAGCAGCAGGACGCCACGGTATCCCGCCGTCACCCACTCTGCGATTACCGGACGGGCCGACGCAGCGCGTTCGCCCCAACCACGTTCTTCCCCAAGGTAAAGGTTCATGGATTTCGGGATACTGCCGCCGGAGGTCACTTCGGCGCTGATCCACTCTGGACCCGGTGCTTGGTCATGGATCGAAGCCGCCGCCGTCTGGCAGGAGCTCAGCGCCGAGCTCGAGCAATCCGCCACCAGCTACACCGCGGAGTTGTCGGAGCTGATGACGACGTGGCACGGCCCGTCCGCCCTGGCGATGGCCCAGGCGCTCGAACCCTACCTCGACTGGTTGCGTGTCACCGCCCAGCAGTGCCAGCAGGTCGCCACCTCGGTGCAGGTGATGACCACGGCGTTCGAGTTGACGCACTGGACGGTGGTGCATCCCTCGCTGGTCGCCGCCAACCGGGCGCGGCTGGCAATGTTGTTGGCCACCAACTTCTTCGGGGTCAACTACCCGGCCATCGCCGAAACCGAGGCCGAATATCAGGCCATGTGGGTGAACAACTCGGCAGCGATGATCCGCTACGCCGCCACCTCGGCGAGCGCCGTGCAGCCGCCGACCTTCACACCGCCGCCGCCGGTCACCAATCCGGCGGGCGTGACGATCCAAACCACGCTGGTGCCCGCCACGACGACGACCGACTCCGGGATCATGACGGCCGCCGACATCTCCGGGGCCAGCGAAGACCTCGCGGCCTCCAGCGCCTTCGGCCTGGACCCGGACTCGGGCTGGTTCAGGTACTTCAGCGTATGGGGATGGCAGTTCATCGCGAGCGGTTTCCCGGTCAACCTGCTCGCCTACCTCGCCCAGGTCAACACCGCCCAGGCGCTGCAGGGCGGCGTCGCCGCCGACGTCTTCGGCGGCCTGTCCGAGGCAACGGCCGACTTGTCGGCGGCCGACGCGAGCCTGGTCAGTGCCGTCGGATCGTCGATGGCGCCGCGCGCGACGCTGGGCATCGGCATCTCGCTCGGCAACCTGACCATGCCGCCCGCGACGGTGGGCATGCTGGGGTCTTCGGCGCCGGTGCAACTGGTGTCGGCGGCCTCCCCGCTGCCGGCCGGGCCGGGTCAGACGCCCATGCTCCCGATGGCCCCGATGCGCCCGGCCCGCGGCGCGGCGAGCGGCCGGCGGCGCAAGGGACGCGACTACGACGATATCGAGTACGGCGCCGAGCTTCCGGGCACCGTGATGCACAGGCCGCCGTCGGCCGGATAGCGCCGGCTGCGCGACTCCATCATGCGGTTGCGGACGATGTGCTCGACCAGGATGGGGACGAAGGTCTGCACCGGTGCGTCGATGAACCGTTGCGCCGTCTCGTCGCACCAGCGCCTGATCTGAGCGGTGCGCCGTTCGTCGCCGAGCCCCTCGTGGCGGGCCAGCTTCTCGGCCACGTCCCCCACCGACCGCCCCACCGCGGCCGGGACGCGCCTCGACACCGCGGCGGCGGGCGCGCGCACCGCGTCGAGTTCCCGGCGGGCGGCGTCCTCCTCGGTGTCCGGCCGGATGACATGCAGCGTGAGGTGGCGGCCGCTGTCGCCCATCACGATGACGCTGGTCGGCTCGTCACTGGTGAAGCCCAGCAATTCGATTGGGTGCCCGTCGATTTGCGCCAGCGCCGGCGTGTCGTGCCAGCCGTTGCGGTGATACCCCACCATGACGATCCGCCCCAGCCGGTCGGACAGCGCGGCCGCCAGACCCGGCAGCTCGTCGACCAGGGTCGTCGACCGCGGCCACCAGGCGCCGTCGACGTGCTCGGACACAGCCCGATAAGGCTTGAGTTGCAACCGGTTTGATCGCTCCATTGCACAAGATCAGCACGGCCAGTCGGCGGCCGCGGCGCGGCTGAGTGGCTGGCGGGTTTACCGATCGTGAACAACGGTTGAGAAGATGTCGGGGTGCAGATCGCTTCGAATGTTGTCGGCCAGGTGTGGCGCGGCGGCAAGGCGCAGGACGGCTTCGAGTTCGACAAGATCTCGGACTACCTCACCGAACCCGACACCCTGGTGTGGGCCGACCTGTGCGAACCGGACCACGACACCCTGTGCGGGCTGGCCGACGAACTCGGGCTGAACCACTGGGCGGTCGAGGACGCGGTCGCCGCGGCCGAGCGGGTCAAGGTCACCGCCTACGAAAGCCACACCTTCTTCACGGTCTACGCCGTCGACGTCGCAACCGCTTCGGCCGATACGCCTGAGCGGATGCTGTCGATGCAACGCATCTCGGGATTCGTGCTGCCGCAGGGGCTGATCACCGTGCGGCTGACGCCCGACTTCGACATGGCCCAGGTGACCCGCCGGTGGCAGGAGATCGGCGGCCAACGCTACGGCGTCGGCGCATTGGTGCACGGGCTGCTCGACGTGGTGGTCGACAGCCACTTCACGGCGGTCGAAGCCCTGGACGACTGCATCGAGGCCATCGAGGACGAACTGTTCGACGGCAGACCCCGCAAGGGCGTCTTCCAGCGCCGCACGTTCCGGCTGCGCAGGGACCTGGTGAACCTGCGGCGGGTGGCCCTGCCCATGCGCGAGGTAGTCAATGCCATACAGCACCACCGCATTTCGGACGGCTCCGATCGGCAGCTGGACCCGCTGTACGCCGACCTGTACGACCACGTGCTGCGGGTTTCGGAATGGACGGAATCGTTGCGCGACATGGTCACCACCATTTTCGAGACCAATCTGTCGCTACAGGACGCCCGATTGAACACGGTCATGAAGAAGCTGACGGGATGGGCGGCCATCATCGCCGTGCCGACGGCCATCACCGGCTTCTACGGACAGAACGTGCCCTACCCCGGCTTCGGCACCCATGCCGGATTCGCGGCCAGCACCGGCGTGATACTCGTTTTGATGGTGGTGCTCTACGTGATGTTCAAGCGGCGCGATTGGCTGTAGGAAACCGGGGCTACTCCACCACGGACGGCGCCGAAATGCCTTGGTGCAGGCCCTGATTGATGTTGTCCCGCAGGGCCGGGCTGCCCGGCGGATCCGAATCCTGGCAGGCGCAACTGAGATGGCTGAAGGGGTTGGGGTCGATGGCCGCCGAGGCCGTGGCCCAGCCGGATGCGCCGAGCGCGATTGCAATGCCCGCCACACCGAGCGAAAGTTTGGGAATCATGTTCGGCCCTGAGCTTCTTCGTTTTGCGATACCTGAAATTTTTTCGCGGTTGCATCACGAACCTGTCAACCGGCGGTAAATTTCAGGATCCGGAAGAAGCGGCCGAATCCGCGTACTTGGGGCAATACGCCTTGATGCTGACCCCGACGAAATAGCCGGCGTGGTAGCTGTCCAGGGTGCTGCTGGACAACACGTTGTTGGCGACCTGTTCCGGTGTCTGGCCCATGTCGAGTTCGTGGCACACGGTGTGCCCGGAGTTGACCGCGGTGTCGGGCGACTCGTAGTTGATGCCCTTGGCTTTCAGCGCGGCCAGAAATGCGTCATCGGCAGACGTGGCGTTCGCGGTCGTGGATGCGGCCAGCACGCCGAGCAGCCCGGCCACCGGCGCGACGCCGATCGCCAGGATCGAGCGCGCCCGGACGGGCTTGCGTATCTGGGTGGTCGTCATTTCTGATACTCCCGTGGAACAGAAGTGCCGTCGCTTGCTGAAGGCGGGGCTAGTTCGAATGCTTGCATGTCGCGGTGCCGCCGGGTGCGGGATCGCCGATAATGCGGTGTGTGCCACACAAGGGTTTGCTCCCGCGTCGGACGCGCGTTACCGGCGAGCCCGCGCCGGCGCGCTGCCGGTGATCTGACGACATGGCATACGGGCGGTGGCTGTGGCTCGCTGTGGTGGCGATATGCGTGGTCGGCTGCGGCGTGCGGCACGTGTCGGCGGCGAGCGCTCGAGACATTCCGGGCACCTTTCGATCCGGCGGCATGGACCGAACCTACATGTTGCACGTGCCGGCGGGCGACCCCGTCGGGCTGGTGCTCAGTTTGCACGGCGGCGGTGGTAGCGGGATCTCGCAGCGTGCCCTGACGGGCTTCGACACCGTTGCTGAAGCCCACAACCTGCTGGTGGTTTACCCCGACGGTTACGACAAGAGCTGGGCCGACGGGCGCGGCGCCTCGCCTGCCGATCGCCACCACATCAACGATGTGGCATTTCTGGTCGGGCTGGTGACCAAGGTGCAGCACGACTACGGCGTCGCGCCCGGGCACGTGTTCGTCACCGGGATGTCCAACGGCGGCTTCATGAGCAACCGGCTGGCGTGCGAGCGGGCCGACGTCTTCGCCGCGGTCGCCCCGGTGGCCGGCACCCTGGGCGTCGGGGTGGCTTGCAACCCGTCACAGCCGGTGTCGGTCTGGGAGGCCCACGGCACGGCCGACCCGCTGGTGCCCTTCAAGGGTGGGGCGGTGCGCGGGCGCGGCGGGCTGAGCCACTCCATCTCGGCGGACACCATGGTGGACAAGTGGCGTTCGGCCGACGGCTGCCAGGGCGATCCGGCCATGGAGGCGCTGCCCGATGTCCGCGACGGCACCGTCGTGCACCGCTACGAGTCCACCGGGTGCGCGGCCAACACCGAGGTGGTGTTCTACAAGATCGACCGCGGCGGGCACACCTGGCCGGGCGGCAAGCAGTACCTGCCGGCGGCCGTCATCGGCCCCACCACCCGCGCGCTGGACGGATCCGAGGCCATCGCCCAGTTCTTCCTCGCGCACGCCCGCGATTAGCGGCGATCGCAAGCGCGGCGAAGCCGGGCGCCGGGGGTCGCCGCCATCGCGACTAGCGGCGATCGCAAGCGCGGCGAAGCCGGGCGCCGGGGGTCGCCGCCATCGGGACTAGCGCCTCAGCGCTGGCACGACGGGCACCAGTAGGTCACCCGTTCCGTCGCGTCGTCGAACTCGACCGCGGTGCCGCAGCGGCGGCAGGGCTGGCCCGATCGCCCGTAGACCCATAGCTGCCGGCCCGCCCGGGTGTCGCCTGTGGTGCACCGGTTCCAGCGGAACCTGTTGAGCCACAACATGTCCCGGGCGCGCGAGACCAGCCGGCGGGGATCGGCGATGTCACGCACCGGCGCGGTGGGCAGATGCCCGGTGAGGAAACACAATTCGTTGCTGTACACGTTGCCGACCCCGGCCAGCACCCGCTGGTCCAGCAGCGCCTCGGCGATCGGCCGGTCCGGGTCGGCGGTCAGATTGGCCGCGGCCAGGGCCGGGTCCCAATCTTCGCCCAGCAGGTCGGGGCCCAGGTGCGCGACGGCGTCGCCGTCGCGGTCGCGTTCCAGGACCTCCAGCACCCCCAGGTCGACGCCGACCGCCCGGGCGGTGGCGGTTTCCAGGATGATGCGCACCCGGTGGTCGACGCGCTGCGCGCGCTTGCCGACCCGCCAGCTGCCGTCCATTTTCAGGTGCGAGTGAATGCTGGCCGGCCCCACCCGGATGAACAGGTGCTTGCCGCGGCTGAGCACCTCGTCGACCACCTGCCCGGTGAGATCGACGGTGGCGAACCGCGGCACCCGGATGTCGCAGCGGGTCAGCGTGCCGCCGACCAAATGCTCGCGCAGCACGGCGGCGGTGCGCCAGACGGTGTCACCCTCGGGCATGTCAGCGCAGCCGCATCCCGCGCGGCGTGCGGGCGAATCCGGCGTCGGACAGGGCGTCGGCCGGGCCGGGCCCGCCCGCGTTTGGCTGCAATGCCGGCACCCCGTCGATGCGTTCGACCAGGATCGACGCGACGCGGCGGGAGGCGACCAGGTCGGCCAGCGCGGTGGCCGCGGCGTGCTGGGCGGCCGGGTCGTCGGTGAAGGTGAGCAGCGACCGGCCGCCGCGCTCGAGGAACCAGGCCAGCTCGCCGTCGACCAGCACCACCAGCGCGCCGGCCTTGCGGCCCGGGCGGGCCCCCTCGCCGCGGGCGCCCGGCCACGGCAGCGCGGCGCCGTAGGGGTTGGCCGGGTCCGCGGCGGCCAGCGCGACCGCCCGGTACTCGGGCCGTTCCGGGTCGACCCCGTCGGAGTAGGCGCGCAGCCGGTCGACGGTCGACGCGACCGCGAACTGCGCCCCGCCCAGCGACTCGATGAAGTAGCCGCGCTGACAGCGGCCCGCGTCCTCGAAGGTGCTCAGCACCTTGTACAGCGTGGCGAACCCGCCGGGCACGCCCTCGGCTGCCACCGCGCCGCGGGTCAGCACGCCGTGGCGGCCCAGCAGGAGCTCGGCCTGGTAGTGGGCGCGCAGCGTGGAGTCCGGCTCCGGGGCCGGCAGGATCGACCACCGGCCGGCCACGGTCGGATCGGCGGGCCGGGAGTGGGGATGCGCGACGCTGTAGCGGCTCAGCCGCGGCGGCCGGTGCGACCGGTGCGCGGGCGCCGAGCGCTTGCGGCTTCCGGTGCCACCGAGCAGGGCGCGCACCGGGGCGAACGTGTCGCCGGTGATCCAGCCGGCCCAGATCAGTTCCCACAACGCGGCTTTGAGCTCGGACTCGCCCAACCCGCTCTGGGTGAGCTGGCGGAAGAAATAGGCGCCGCCCGGGGCCAGCGTGTCCAGGACGGCGCGGTGGGCGTCGCCCAGCTCGATGTCCGCCGGCCCGGCCAGGGTCAGCGGCGCGGATTCGCTGGGATGCAACGCGATCCAGCCGTCGCCGGTCGAAATCGACCCGGCCCCCGACCAGGTGACCTCGCCGGTGGCGAGCAACTCGTCGAGCAGCGCGGGGGAGTAGTCGCGGACCCGGGGCGCCAGCACCAGCGGCTCGACCGCCGAGGCGGGCATCCGCACACCGGCCAGCTGATCGATCACCGACATCAGGCCGTCCAACCCGGAATGGCTTGGCGAGCGCGATGATTCGGCGGAGCCCACGCGATGCCAGGCCGGCAGGAACCGGCCGTAGGCGGCGGTGCTGACCGGCTCGACCTGGGCACGCAGCGCCGCCAGGGACCGCCGCCGCAGGATGCGCAGCACCTCGGCGTCGCACCACTGTTCGCCGCCGGCCACGGGCGCCCCGCCCGCCTCGGCCGCGGCGACGAAGTCACCGCGCACCAGCCGGCCGTCACCGGCCAGCCGGCCCAGGATGTCGGCGGTCACCCGCAGCCCCAGCCCGAACCGGGTGGCGGCCTCGGCCGTGGTGAACGGGGTGTGGGTGCGCGCGTAGCGGCCCAGCAGTTCACCCAGCGGGTCGGCCACCTCCTCGGTGAAGGCGGCCGGCACGCCGAGGGGGACCGCGATGCCGATGCCGTCGCGCAGTCGGCCGATGTCCTCGATGGCCACCCACCAGCTGCGGCCGGCGAACGACACCGTCAGCGCGCGCCGGGCCGCGCGTAGCCCCTCCAGCCAACCTCCCACGTCGGCGCCGCCGGCGCGGGCGGCCACCTCGTCCTCGGTCAGCGGGCCCAGCAGCCGCAGCAGGTCCGCCACCGCCTCGGCGTCGCGGGCGGCCCGGTCCGGCGCGAGGTGCTGGAGCTGGCGGCCGGTGGCGGCGATGATCTCGGGGTCGAGCAGGTCACGCAGCTCCACCCGGCCCAACAGCTCGGCGAGCAGCGTGCTGTCCAGTGACAGCGCGGCCGCCCGGCGCTCGGCCAGCGGGCTGTCGCCCTCGTACATGAACGCGCCGACATAGCCGAACAGCAGCGACGCCGCGAACGGCGACGGCCGTTGCGTCTCGACCTCGAGCACCCGCACCCGCCGCTGCGCGATGCCGGTCATCAGCCGGGTCAGGGCGGGAACGTCGTAGACGTCCTGCAGGCATTCGCGGATGGTCTCCAGCACCACCGGGAAGTCGGGGTATTTGCGGGCCACCTCCAGTAACTGGGCGGCGCGCTGGCGCTGTTGCCACAGCGGCGAGCGGCGCCCGGGATGCCGGCGCGGCAACAGCAGGGCGCGCGCCGCGCACTCGCGGAACCGCGACGCGAACAGCGCCGAGCCGCCCACCTCGGCGGTGACGATCGGGTCGATCTCCTCGGCGTCGAAGACGAAAAGGTCGGCGCCGGGCGGGGTTTCGGTCCCGGCGTCTGACGCGAAATCCGAAATGGTGTCGGGCAGCCGCACCACGACGCCGTCGTCCGACGCGGTGGGCTTCTCGTCGATGCCGTAGCGCTCGCGCAGCCGGCGGGCCACCGCCAGCGCCAGCGGCCCGTTCACCGGCAGCCCGTACGGCGAGTGCAGGATCACCCGCCAGTCGCCCAGCTCGTCGCGGAACCGCTCGACCAGCAGCGTGGTGTCGGTCGGCACCACCCCGGCGGCGCCGCGCTGCTCCTCGAGCAGGCCCCACAGGTTGTCGGTGGCATACGCGTCGAAACCCAGCTCGGCGCAGCGGGTGTCGAAGGCCGCGCGCTTGAGGCCGGCCAGCTCGCCGGTGAAGGCGCCGAGCGCGGCGCCCAGCTCGGCCGGGCGGCCCAGGCCGTCGCCGCGCCAGAACGGCAGCCGGGCGGGTTGGCCGGGGGCGGGGATCACCAGCACCCGGTCGTGGGTGATCTCGGTGATCCGCCAGCTGGTGGCGCCCAGCGAGATGACGTCGCCGGGGCGCGACTCGTAGACCATTTCCTCTTCGAGTTCGCCCACCCGCGAAGGCTTTTCGGCTTCGGAGGCCAGATACACGGTGAACAGCCCGCGGTCGGGGATGGCGCCGCCCGACGTCACGGCCAGCCGCTGCGCGCCGGGCCGCGCGGTCAGCGTGCCGGTGTCGCGGTCGTAGACCAATCGCGGTCGCAGCTCGGCGAATTCGGTGGACGGGTACTTGCCGCTCAACAGGTCCAGGGTGGCCTCGTAGACGCTGCGCGGCAGCGTCGCGAACGGCGCGGCCCGCCGCACGGTGTCGAACCACCGATCGGCGTCCAGCGGTTCCAGCGCCGCCGCCGCGACGGTCTGCTGCGCCAGGATGTCCAGCGGATTGGCGGGCACCCGCATGGTCTCGATCTGGCCGGTCAGCATGCGCTGCACGCTGACCGCACAGCCGATCAGGTCGGTCCGGTGCTTGGGGAACAGCACCCCCTGCGAGACCTCGCCGACCTGGTGGCCGGCCCGGCCGATGCGCTGCAGGCCGCTGGCCACCGACGGCGGCGCCTCCACCTGGATCACCAGATCGACCGCGCCCATGTCGATGCCCAACTCCAGGCTGGAGGTGGCCACCACCGCCTTGAGCAGCCCGCGCTTGAGGTCCTCCTCGACCAGGGCGCGTTGTTCCTTGCTGACCGAGCCGTGGTGGGCGCGCGCCAGTATCGGGTCGGCGCCGTAGGTCTGGCCGCTGCCCATGATGTGCGCCGGGGCGCCCCCGGCCACCTTCGGGTTGGCGTCCGTGGCGAGTTCGACGCCGCTGCGCTCGGCGTGAATCTCGTTGAGGCGGGCGGTAAGCCGCTCGGCCAGTCGCCGCGAGTTGGCGAACACGATGGTCGAATTGTGCGATTCGATCAGGTCGACCAGGCGGTTCTCCACGTCGGGCCAGATGGTGTTGTTCGCCAGGTTGGCCATGTCCGGCACCGGCACCTGCACGCTGAGCTCGACCGTCTTGGCCGACGGCGGGGCCACTACGGTCGTCGGCGCCTGCCCGGACAGGAACCGGGCGAGCTCCTCGGGCGGGCGGACCGTGGCCGACAACCCGATGCGCTGGGCGGGCTTGTCCTCGCGCAGCGCTTGTGTCAAATCCTGGAGGCGCTCCAGCGACACCGCCAGGTGCGCGCCGCGCTTGCCGGCGGCGATGGCGTGGATCTCGTCGACGATCACGGTCTGGACGCCGGCCAGCGTCTCGCGGGCGGCCGAGGTGAGCATCAAGAACAGCGACTCGGGCGTGGTGATCAGCACGTCGGGCGGGCGGTTGATCAGCTGGCGGCGGGTGGCCACCTCCAGCCTGGAGTTGGGCATCGACATGGGCGCGGTCGATCTGGTGATCCAGGTGGAGGC
>NZ_LZLL01000129.1:0-5562 GCF_001669335.1 Mycobacterium sp. 1245852.3
CGCCGAGCTGGGCACCGGGCGGGTGCTGTCATGGGAGTCCGGCGGCGTCGAGGTGCTGGCGACCGGGCTGCGCGACCCGGTCGGCGTCGCGATCGGCGCGGACGGGTCCGCCCTGGTGGCGGAGGCCGGAGCCGGCCGGGTGGTGCGGGTGAACGGCTCGAGCCCCGACACGGTCGTCGCCGATCTGCAACGGCCCCAGGGCATTCTGGTCCGCGGAGAAGTGCTCTACGTCGTCGACGCCGGCGCCAAGGAGCTGGTCGCGTTCGACCTGAGCACCAACGCGCGGCGAACCATCGCATCCGGTCTGCCGGTTGGTCCCCCGCCGGGTGTGACGCCCAAACCGCTGCGCGGGATGCCGCCGTTCTCCGGGCCGCAGGGCCCGTTCGCCGGCATCACCGCCGCGGGCGACGGGACGCTGTACGTCTCGGCCGACGGCGACGGCAGCGTGCTGGCCTTGCGCCCGACCCCGGGCGGTCCCTGATGCCCCAGGCCGTGGCCGGCGACCACCGCTACCTCCAGATCGCGCGCACGCTGCGCAAGGAGATCGTCGACGGCGTCTACCCGGTGGGGTCGCAATTGCCCACCGAACACCAGCTGTGCGAGCGCTTCGCGGTGAGCCGCTACACCATCCGCGAGGCACTGCGCCGGCTGCGCGAGGACAATCTGGTCGCATCCCGGCCGAGGGCGGGCACCCGGGTGGTACCCCGGCCGGCGTCGAGTTCCTATGCCCAGGACGCGCTGTCGATCGACGACCTGCTCGCGTTCGCTGCCGGCGCGCAACTGACCATCGAATCCAACGCGATGGTGACGATCGATGACGAGCTCGCCGCTCGCACCGGTCTCGAGGCCGGCTCCCAGTGGTTGTCGGTGCGCGGTTATCGGCAGGCCGACGGCGCGTCGGTGCCGATGTGCCGAACGGAGTACTACATCAACCGCAGTTTCGCCGCCGTCGGCAGGCTGCTGCAGCGCCACGTCGGCCCGATCTTTCCGTTGATCGAGGATCTGTTCGGCGTGAGCGTCGCCCAGTTGCACCAGGAGATCGCCGCCGTCCTGCTGTCACCCGAACTGGCCGACGGACTCGGTGCGGAAGCGGGGACGGCCGCGCTGCAGATGCGGCGCACCTACACCACCTCCGACGGTGAGGTGGCCCAGGTGACGATCAACACCCACCTGTCGTCGAGGTTTCGGTACGCGATGACCATGCGTCGCGTCGATGAATAGGCCGCCCCGGATGAGGCCGCGGTGAGGGCCCACGCGCCCTATGCGTCGGAGGCATACCGACGCGGCTTATGGGTGCACACCACGCTGGCCGACGCGCTGCGCGCGGCCGCCCAGGCCTCTCCCCGGCGAATCACCTTGGTGGACGGCGATACTCGGGTGGACTGCGCCACGCTCTACGCCCAGGCCAACGCGCTCGCGGTCGCCCTGTCGGCGCGCATGCCGACGGGCAGCGTCGTGTCGTTCATGCTGCCGAACTGGCACGAGTCCGCCGTCATCTACCTGGGCGCAACCCTCGCCGGGATGGTGGTGAACCCGATCCTGCCGTCGCTGCGCGACCACGACCTGCGCTTCATCCTCGACGATGCCGGCACCGCACTGCTTTTCGTCCCGCAAAACTACGGCGGCCACGACTACGCGGCGATGATCGAACGCGTGACGACGCCAATGAGCCGCGCGCCGGAGGTGGTGGTGCTGCGCGGTGACGCCGGTCCGCACACACCGTACGGGTCACTGCTGCAGCAGCCGCCCTCCGACGCCGCTGCGCTGCCGGCGCTGGATCCCGACTCCGTGCGCATGGTGCTCTACACGTCGGGCACCACGAGTCGCCCTAAAGGCGTGCTGCACACCCATAACTCAATGCACGCGCTGATCTGCCAGATCCGCGAACATTGGATGATCGCGCCGGGTGACACCTTCCTGGTGCCATCGCCGGTCGCCCACATCGGCGGCTCGATATACGCCTTCGAATGCCCACTGCTGCTGGGCACCACCGCGGTGTTGATGGACCGGTGGAACGCCGCGGAGGCGGTCACGCTGATGGACTCGCAGCGGTGTACCCACATGGCCGGTGCGACGCCGTTTCTGCAGCAGCTGCTGTCGGCCGCCGAGCGCGCCGGCACCCGTCTGCCGGACCTGAAGGTGTTCATCTGCGGCGGCGCGTCGGTGTCGCCGTCGTTGATCCGCCGCGCCGCAGGGTATTTCGATCGCGCGGTGATCACCCGGGTGTACGGCTGCACGGAAGTGCCCGTCGCGACCGTCGGTGCTCCCCGGCCCGACGAGGCCGGTGCCGCGGCGGACACCGACGGCCGGCCCGGGATCGCCGAGATCAAGCTCGTCGCCCATGAGACCGCGCCCACCGGTGACGGGGAGATCTGTGTGCGCGGCCCGCAGATGCTGCAGGGTTATCTCCATCCCGAGGATGGCGCCGAATCTTTCGATGGCGCAGGCTTTTTCCGCACCGGCGATCTCGGACGCTGGGTCTCATCCGGCTCGCAAGACGAGTACCTGGTGGTGACCGGCCGCGCCAAGGACGTCATCATCCGCAGCGGCGAAAACATTTCGGCCAAGGAGGTCGAGGACCTGCTCGCCGAGCATCCGGGCATCGCCGAGATCGCGGTCGTCGGGCTGCCCGACGACCGTACCGGAGAGCGGGCCTGTGCGGTGATCGTGCCCACCGGTGTGGCGACCCCGGATGTCGCGAGTTTGCTTGCGCTCTTGGTGAGCAAGGGCGTCGCCAAATTCAAGGCGCCCGAACAGGTCGTGATCTGGGATGCCCTGCCGAAGAACGACGCGGGCAAGGTTCTCAAGCATCGGATCCGCGCGGCCTTGGCGCAGGAGTTGACGAAGGATGGGTGAGATGCAGGTCGCAATCGTCACTGGCGCGAGCAGCGGTATCGGCTTGGGGTGCGCGACGAAGCTCGCCGAGATGGGCATGGCGGTCCTCGGCACCGGCCGCGACGAAGGTCGGCTGGCCGAACTGGCAAGGGCGGTCGGTGATCCGGATCGCGTCGCAACGCTGGCGGTCGACCTGACCGACGACGACGCGCCGGGCCGCATCGTGGACCTCGCGGTCGACCGGTGGGGCCACATCGACTTCCTGATCAACAACGCCGGAGTCGGTAGCCCCAAGCCGCTGCACGAGACCGACGACGAAACCCTGGACTACTTCCTGGGTTTGATGCTGCGGGCACCGTTTCGGCTGGCGCGCGACGTGTTGCCACACATGGGACCCGGGTCGGCGATCATCAACGTCACCTCGACCTTCGCCGTCGTCGGCGGCCTGCGCGGCGGCGCGTATTCGGCCGCCAAGGGCGGCCTGACCGCGCTGACCACCCACATCGCCTGTCAGTACGGCGCGTCCGGCATTCGCTGCAACGCCGTCGCCCCCGGGGTGACGGTGACGCCGATGGTGGAGAAGCGCTTGGAGGACGAGCGATTCCGCAAGATCAACACCGAGATGACGCCGCATCAGCGGTTGGGCCGCATCGACGACATCGCCAGCACGGTCGCCTTTCTGTGTTCGTCGGGTGGCAGTTTCATCAACGGCCAGACGATCGTCGTCGACGGCGGCTGGAGCTCGACGAAGTACCTCTCCGAGTTCGGGCTGTCGTCGCGGTGGACCGAGCAATGAATCTGTTCGCCATGCTCGACCAGGCCGCGAGCCGGTTCCCCGACCGCGGCGCGCTGTACGTCGGGGAACGCCGGGTGTGCACCTGGATCGAGTTGCGGGACCGGGCGTTACGGCTGGCCGCGTCGATCCGCGGGCAGCACGGCGCGGGCGCTCGTGTCGCGATCGCGGCCCACAACCGCCCCGAGATCGTCGAGCTGATGTTCGCGATCTGGGCGGCCGAATGTGTCGTCGTCCCGATCAACTACAAGCTGCACCCGCGCGAGATGGCGCAGATCCTCGAGGACGCCGGCGCCGCTAGGGTATTCGCGTCGTCGGCCATCGGTGCCGAGCTCGCCCCGATGACCGCGGCGCCCACGGAAATCCTTGATTCCGAGGACTATTCGCGGCGGTTCGTCGTCGCCCCGGCGCGGCCGCCGCGCACGGACCCCTCGGCGCTGGCGTGGCTGTTCTACACCAGCGGAACCACCGGCCGGTCGAAGGGGGCGATGCTCTCGCACCGCAACCTCACGGCGATGACGGTCGCCCACCTCGCTGACATCGACGATCCGGACGAGAACTGCAGCCTGGTGCATGCCGCGCCGATGTCGCACGGCTCGGGACTTTACATCCTGCCGTACACGCTGCGCGGTGCGCGGCAAATCCTGCCCGCCTCGGGCGCATTCGATCCCGACGAGTTCCTCGACCTCTGCGCACACCACCCGGGCGCCAGCGCGTTCCTGGCGCCGACGATGGTGCAACGGCTGGTGGATACGGGCCGCGGCCGCCCGGCCAATCTGCGGACGATCGTCTACGGCGGCGGACCCATGTACGTCGAAAGCCTGCGCAAGGCGATCACGGCATTCGGTCCGATCTTCGCGCAGATCTACGGGCAGGGCGAATCACCGATGACCATCACCGGACTGCGCCGCGCCGATCACGAGTCGGACGACGACGCGATCCTGGGATCGGTCGGGTATGCGCGGTCGGGCATGGAGGTCGCGGTGCTGCGCGCCGACGGCAGCCCGGCGCCCGTCGGCGAGATCGGCGAAATCGTCTGCCGCGGCGACGCGGTCATGTCCGGATACTGGCACAACGACGAGGCGACCCGCAGCGCGCTCAACGACGGCTGGCTCTACACCGGCGATATGGGTTCGTTCGATGGGCGCGGTTACCTCACCCTGCGGGATCGGTCGAAGGACGTCGTCATCAGCGGCGGCAGCAACATCTACCCGCGGGAGGTCGAGGAGGTGCTGCTCGAGCATCCCGGCGTCGCCGAGGCGTGCGTGGTGGGCACCCCCGACGAGGAGTGGGGTGAGGTGGTGGTGGCGTTCATCGTCGGCGCGGTCGAACCCGCGGCGCTGGACGCCCATCTGCTGGAGCGCATCGCCCGCTTCAAACGGCCCAAGCGTTACGAATTCGTCGACGAGTTACCGAAGAACAGCTACGGCAAGGTGCTCAAGCGTGAACTACGGGCGAGCCTGGCGCGCTGAGCCCCGCCACGCCACGAAAGGGAGGTCGCAAATGAAATGTCGTGCCGCTGTCATCCGCGGGGTCGGCCAGGATTGGGAGATCCGCGAGATCGAGCTGGACCCGCCGCACGCGGGTGAAGTCATGGTCCGGATGGCTGTCGCCGGAATCTGCCACTCCGACGACCATCTGTTCACCGGCGACGTGGTCCCGACGGCCGAGGCGATCGCCGCCAGCGGCCAGCCGGCGCCGGACTGGTTCCCGCTGCTCGGCGGGCACGAGGGTGCCGGTGTCGTCGAAGAGGTGGGGTCCGGCGTGACGTCGGTGCGGCCGGGGGACCATGTGGCGCTTTCGTTCATTCCGGCGTGCGGCAGTTGCCGCTTCTGCGTGAACGGCCAGAGCTACATCTGCGACATCGGGGCGAGCCTGTTCGTCCGGGAGATGCCGACCGACGGAACCTGCCGGCGGCACCTGGGCGACGAAGA
>NZ_LZLL01000130.1:0-2244 GCF_001669335.1 Mycobacterium sp. 1245852.3
CGAGTGCGTCACCACCAGCACCACCCGACCGGCGTCGGCCAACTGCCGCAACATGGTCATGACCTGTAAATCGAGCGCCGGATCCAGGCCGGAGGTCGGCTCATCGAGGATCAGCAGCGACGGCCCGGTGAGCAGCTCGAGTGCCACCGAGGCACGCTTGCGCTGCCCGCCGGACAGCTTGTCGACCCGCGTGTCGGCGTGCTTGGTCAGCCCGAGTTCCTCGATCACCTGCGCGACCACCTGCGCGCGGTCCTCTTTGCTGGTGTCGGGCGGCAGGCGCAGCTCGGCGGCATAGTTCAGCGCCTGGGTCACGGTCAGCTGGCGGTGCACGACGTCGTCCTGGGGCACCATCCCGATCCGGCTGCGCAACGACGCGAAGCTGGCGTGAATGTCGTGCCCTTCGAAGGTGATTGAGCCCGAGCTGGGACATGTGGCGCCGGCGATCAGCCGCGACAGCGTGCTTTTACCGGCCCCGGACCCGCCGATGAGGGCGGTCAGCGTGCCGGGCCTGGCGGTCAGCGAGACTTTGTGGATCAGGCGTTTGCTGTCGATTTCGAAGTCGACCTCGCGCACCTCCAGCCCGCCGGTGCGGGTGGCCGCCTGGGCGCGACGGAGCAGGATCTCGCCGTTGAACACCAGGTCGACGTTGCCGATGGTGACGACGTCGCCCTCGGTCAGCGGCGCCGACAGGATTCGGGTGCCGTTGACGAACGTGCCGTTGATGCTGTGGGCGTCGTGGATCTCCATCCCGGTCGGGCCCGGCACCAGATAGGCATGCTGGCGCGACGCCAGGACGTCCGAGATGACGATGTCGCTGTCCTCGGCGCGGCCGATCACGGCGGCACCGGTGGGTGGCGCCGCGAGCCTCGACCGGGACCGCTGCACCGCGCGCCGCAGGTTGGTGCTGTCGAACTCCGCGGCCTCGAGGGCTTGCGCGCCGATCTCGGTCAGCGGTTGGCCCTTGGCCGGCACCCCGGCGGGCCGTTCGGGCGGCGGTTGGGGACCGCGGGGAGGCGGCGGTTGGTTCGGATAGCCGACGGCCCGGCGCGGGCCGCTGGCCTGCGGCGATGCCGGAGGCGGCGGCCCGTGGCGCAGCGGGGCCGGCTGCTGGCGCGCGATGCGGGGAGCCGAGCCGCCGACGGGCTGCGCCGGCTCCGGGCGAGGGGGCCGCATGGCACCGGGCCGGGCCAGGGCCTGCATCCCCTCGACCGTCGGCGGCAGCTGACCCACGGTCCGGTCGGGGCGTTCGATCACGAAGCTCAACCGCGGCCCGTCGGGACTTCCGACGTTGATGCTCTGGCCGTCGCGGATGTCGACGACGGACACCCGGCTCCCGTTGACGAACATCCCGGTCGGCGATCCGTTGTCGATCGCGAGCCATTTGCCCCGGTCGAACCGCAACAGCAGGTGCGCGCGGGCGATCCGCGGATGGGCGACCCGCATGTCGGCACGGAGGTCACTTCCGACGATGAGATCGTGGCCCGCAGCGAAACTGCGCCGTGACCAGTCAGATTGAACAGTCAGCACGGGCGGTGCGGGCCTACTCATCCCATCAGTATTCGACCCGTCGCCACCAAGCGCCAGCGGTTTGGTCATATTGGTCGCCGGCCGCGCTTCGCATTTGCTGGACGGGTCCCTCGCCGTCGCGACGGGCGCCCGGGTGCCCGGGCCGCGCCGTCACAACACGGTCACGATTCGCGGCCGACGGTTCGTCGGGCTGGCTTTTGCGGCCGGCTGTCCGAGCGCCTGGTCACCGCGCCGCGACGCTAAACCTCCCGTGCCCAAACCGTGACCGTCGCGTGCCCAAAAATCAACGCGCCCTTACGCTTCCGCAGGTCAACGCCCATTTATCATCCCTATTACAACTCTGTCAGTTAAAAGGAATTGGAGCCATGCGGACGGGTGTTCGGTGTGTTCTTGCGGTGATCGGAACCGCGGCGAGTGTTGTCGTGACGCCGGCCGGGGTGAGCCTGGCGGCGGCCAACGAGTCGCATGGGTTTGCGATCGCGTCGATTTCCCCGGGCCGCGACGAGGTGGTCGGCGTGGCGCACCCCATCCAGGTGCGCTTCAAAGCGCCCATCACCAACCCGGCCGACCGGCAGGCGGCCGAGCGCGCCGTCGACGTCAAGTCGACGCCCGCGATGACCGGCAAGTTCGAATGGCTCGACAACAAGGTTGTGCAGTGGGTGCCGGATCGATACTGGCCGGCGCACAGCACGATTCCGTTGACGGTGGGCGGCGCGG
>NZ_LZLL01000131.1:0-6303 GCF_001669335.1 Mycobacterium sp. 1245852.3
AATCCGCAAACAGTGTTGGGCCGCTATGGGTTTCGTGATGGTCGCTGGCTGTTCGGGCAAGGCATGCCTGCAGCGGTGGGGGTCAGCCGGGGGGCGGTGCATGCCGCGGCGCATTTCAATCGGCAAGGGATGAAGGTGGCGTGCCCGAGTGCGTCGATGATGCTGACGCTCACCGCGGTGATGTCGCGGTTAGGGATCCACGCCAAGCCCACTGATGGGCACCCGCGCGCCGCGGTCGGCCCGGGCCGTGTTGCTGAGGCGTTGGCGCGGCTGGGTATCGCCGAAGTCGGTGCGCAGTATCGGCGGCTGCGTGAGAACACGGTGGGGGACTGACCGTGAATGATGTTGACAGCAGACCGAATTCGCGGTGGCTCAACCACCGGATCACCGCGCATCGGATGCGCGGCCGTGGCCAGTCACTGGATGTGATCGCCGACTACTTGCGGGTCACTACGCGCTCGGTGCAGCGGTATTTGGAGTTGCCGTGCCCAGAACCGCTGCCGGACAGGGACGAAGTGGAATTGGCCAGCTTCGTCTTCGACGGGGCCTGCGCTGCCTTTCCTGAGGTGGACTGGCTGAGCCGTAGTCCGTTGGTTCAGGCCGAGGCCAAGGCGATCTGCCAGTACTGCCCGGTGTTGGACAAGTGCCGCAGCTACGGGCTGAACAAGGGCCGTGACCAGCGCGGTGTCCTGGGGGGCATGACCATGGCCGAACGTGCCCGTGAGCTGCGCCGCCAACGGCAGCGCGAGCAGCAGCCCCGGCGGCCAGGAGTCGTCGCCCGAGACCAGGGGGCGGCATGAGCGCGGCGGCCGGCGCGCCGAGACGAGCGCCGGCAGCGGTAGGCAACGCGGTGCCTGCCGATGGACATGACGCGTATCGGCGTGGGTTGTGCGTGGACTGCAAAGCCACCTGGCACTCACCGGGGCGGACCCGCTGCGATGCCTGCCACGACATCTACGCCGGCGGCGTCGGGCAGCGCACACCCAGTGCACGGCAAGGAAGGACCAGAGCAGCATGACGATGAGTGTGAGTGTCACCGCGGCGGCAGCCAATGCCGGCGGAGGCTACATCGACGCGGTGCGTGTCGATGAGTTGTTCGTCGATCAGTCCTATCAGCGCGCGGTCGATATGGGTCGGGCCCGCAAGTTGGCCGCCGGCTGGGGGGATCGTCGGCTGGCCGGGGTGATCGAGATCAGCGATCGCGGCCGCGACCACAGTCCGCGCTACGCGGTGGTCGATGGCCAACACCGTTGGGAGGCTGCGCGACTGCGCGATCCTCAGGCCTCGATGGTGGCCCGCGTCCATGAGGGGCTGACGGTGGCTGACGAGGCCCGGTTGTTTGATCGGCTCAATCGGGAACGGCGGCGTCCCTCGGCCTGGGATCACTGGCAGGCCCGCAAGGCCAGCGGTGATCCTGACGTGCTGGCGATCGAAGACGTCGTGTCCAGTTTGGAGCTGCAGATTCATCACGCGCCCAAGGCGGGAAACGTGCGCTGCACCGCGACGTTGGAGAAGCTGTTCGCCCTCGGCGGCGCCGATCTCATCCGCGACACCCTGGAACTGATTGTTCAGGTGTGGGACCTGCGCATGGATGCCTACGATGCGCCGCTTGTCCATGGCATCGGGTTGATTCAACACTATCTGGGCGACCGTATCGATCCGGAGCGGCTGGCCGACACCTTGCTCGGTGTGCTTCCGACGGCGTTGCGCACCCACGCTGCCGCGTTGGGGGAGACCCTGACCGGCACCGCGGGTGTCCGGATGGCGATCACCATCATGGTGCTCTACAACAGGAACCGCCGCGTACCAGGACAGCGTGTCTTGGTTTGCGCGCGCACTTTCGGCGGCGGGGCGCGCAACGCGCGCTCGCGTCCTTTATCTGCCAAAAGCGCCTGACCCACAAGGTCTTTCAACGTTAAAGAGGTGTGTTGTGACGTTGATGTTGGATCTTCACCTGCCCCACTGGCATCGCCCCGAGCGCTGCGCGCACTTCTCGCCTGATCGGCGCTACCGGTACTGGCTGAGCTGCCGACGCGGGCCCGGGCCGGCGCTGATGTTCATCTCTTTGAACCCCTCCACTGCCGACGAGCACCGCGACGACGCCACGTCACGTCGTGACATCGGGTTTGCCGACGGCTTCGGCTATAGCGCGGTCACCTTGACCAACCTGTACGCCGCGCGGGCCACCAGCCCCAAAGACCTTGCCGGGATAGCTGATCCGATCGGAGTCAGCGGCGATCCTCGCTATGACAATGACGCTCAGCTCGACGCCCAGGCCGCCGCACATGACGTGATCGTTTTGGCCTGGGGTGCTGACGCCGACGCGGCGCGGGCCCGGACGGTCGCCAGCCGCATGTGGCGCATCTGCCGGGCCACCGGTGGCAGTTTAGCCGTGCTCGGCTGGACCTCGAGCGGGCAGCCGCGCCACCCGCTCTACCTGCGCAAGGACACCCCGCTGCAGTGCCTGACTGCACGAGCGCACCTTGACATGCTCGATGTCGACCCGCGGTTGTCGGCACTGCTGACCGACAGCGATGTGCTCGCCGATCTCGACGGCGTGGTGGCACCGTGAGCGCGCCGCACTACGCCACGCACGACGCGGCAGCGGATGCGGTGGCCATCGCTGACCACGTTGTGGCGGTCCTGGGGCGGCGGATCTACCGGGCAGCGCGCGAGACCGCGCTGCAGGACGGTATCGAGCAGGTCTTGCGGGAGCACGCATTTCGGGTTGAGCGGGAATTTCGGCTCGCCAGCTGTGATCGGCCTGACTTCCTCATTGATGGCTGCGTGGTCGTCGAGGTGAAGATGCGGGCCAGCGGTTCGTCGGTGCTGGCGCAGTTGGCCCGGTATGCCGCGCAGCGCGTCAAGGCGCTGGTGGTCGCGACGCCGCGGCTGTCGTCGCTGTCGGGGATGCCGGCGGAAATCTTCGGGGTGCCGGTGCGGGTGGTCGCGCTGCCGGGGCCGGGGCTGGTGTCGCCGCTGCTTACCGATGCCCACACAGTTGACGCGCACGGCGCCGCTGACACTGCGCCGGTGACTCTATGAGCAGCCATGGGGAGTCGCGATTTGCCATCGCGGCGGCGGGTGATGGATTGCGGTGGCGTTGGCACGCAGTGGATTTCGCTGTATTTGGTCCTCGCTTGGCGGCGGCGGGCGCCGACGAATGCTACCGCCCCGAAATCTATTCAGTGTGTGGGCAACGCTGCAACCACGTCGCCACCCGGCTGGGCCCGTTCACCTACGGCAGCCGTTGGCTGACTTCTCGGCGCTGTGAACGGTGCGGATGGGTGGTGGCGCTCAGCCGAGGAACAGTGGAGCAAGAAATCGCGCAATACCTCCCTGATGACGCGCATCGCGATGTGATCGCGGCCGCCGGTACTGACCCAGATCTGATGCGGCGCATCTTCGTGGCGATTCTGGCTGACGCCCCGCCGGGGCGAGCTGGCGAACCCGGGCATCGTTCGGACCTGCTCGCGCACGCGGCCCGGCACCGCCCGGCGGTCATGGTGTGCCACGGCTGCGGGAGCTCCAGCGCTGCAGCGGTCCATGGCGAGGACATCCTGTCTTGCCCCGACTCTGCCGTGGTTTGCGCCGAGTGCACCTTTAGCGCCGGGCTCTGGGCGGGGGAGCGCGAGGGCATGACGACCGGTGAATGCGTCGTCGGTGCCCCCTGCTCGGTCCTCATCGCCCTGGCCCACCACTACGGGGTTTTCGCCGACGGCAGCGATGCCGGCCCACCGGGGCGCATTGTCGATGCCCCCTCGGCTCTGAGGTTCCCGCACCCGCCAGTGGTGCACCTGAAATCGGAAAGGAGTTCTCATGTCATCAGCCAAGAGCGCTGACTGTGCGGCGGCCGCAGCCCGCCCGGCCATCGCGGCTGGGTCGTCTGTGATCCTGCTGGCTACCCGTACGCCTGGTACGGCATCGACCTGGCTGCCGAGGCCGCGGCGGCCATGGCCCTGCTCGAGCCCGACCCTGTTCAGCGGCAGCAGATGACCGCCGCCGGGTGGTCGGTACGGGTCGGCAGCGGCGTGGAACTGGCGCTCGGTGCCGGGTTGACGAAGGCCACGGCGTGATCCGCGGCCGCCCCGACAGCGGGTGCTTGCAATTGTTAGCGTCGCTGAGTGGCGGTGGCGGTTGTCCGGCCCGAGAAACGGTGCCGACCTGGGCTTTTCGCCATGTCCGCCGAGGGGCTAAGTCGTCAGCAAACACGGTCCTGCGGGGGTGCAGCCTCCTCGCGTCACCGGCCAGCGGCCAGCAAACAATTGCAGGAAATGCCGTTTCACCAGCGGTTTTACCCATCGCGTCGCCCGTGAGCGTGGCTCAGCAAACACGGTTTGAGCGCCTCTGAGCGGGCGTATGACGCGGGGCTAGAGCCAGCAAACAAGGTAATTCCGTGTCGGTCCGCCTTCATCGGTCAAAGGCATGGTCGGATGAAGCCGACGACTCGGAATCAGGAAGCCCAGTCGGAAAGGAGGCAATAGCCGCTCACCATCCCCGAACACCAGGGGAGACCCCACAAAAAAATAGCGGGACCAGAACGCAGATCCCCCTCGAAAGGGGGATCTGGGAATCGATCAGAAGGTCGAATTCGGAGCGCCAACTCCGAATTTCGTGAGGTCCGAAGCGCCAACTTCGAATCTCGGTCCCCGTGCTGAACAGGGAGAACTGCGTGACAAGTAGTTCCCAGGGTAGCTCTTACCCAGGACACAATTCAACGTATTCGCGCGAAGTGTCGCAGAAACACCGGCTGAACTGCGCAAAGACACAGCGTTTCGGCGCCGGCCCGCGCGGCGGACAGCGCTCGCACGAAGTTTGCCGGCCTCGACAGCGGGTGACCTTTGCCGACGCCGAGATGGTGCGCGGCCGCGTCGAAACACACGCTGCCCAGCTTGGCCTGCGGGGCGCCCGACGCCACGTACTGGCCGCGGTACTCAAGCTGCTGTGCGGCTGGAGCCGGATCACCGACGACCGGGTTGCGCTCGGGCAGCTCGTCGAGCTCATCGCAGCCGGCGGCGGCCGACGCTACGACCTCAAAACCGTCGGGCGGGCACTGGCGGCGTTGGCGGCCGACGGGTTGATCGTCTATCGGGCAGCCCAAGGCCGCAACACACGCGCGCTCGTGGCGATCAACGAGCAATTCACCGCTGATATCGCCGTACTCGCCCGAGATCGTGACGGCCGGGTCATTACCTGCCACACCCACTCCGACGCCGATTCGGTCACCTTTTCGCGGCGTCTTCCTTATAAGAACCAATCTCTCTACCCCCCTACCCCCCGGAACGACGAGCTGCCCAGCAGCTCCCGGCCGGTTGAGGTCGAGGTATCCACCGACGAGCTACGCCAGGTGCTGGCCGGGCTGCCCGAGGTGCTGGCTCGGCTGCCCAAGCACCTGCGGTTCATGCTGGGCGCGCAGATCCAAAACCGGCTGGCCGCAGGGTGGTTACCCGAGCAGATCCTCGACAAGCTTGGTCGGCCCATGCCGGCGGATCTGCAGCGGCCCTGGCGCCTGGCGCTGTGGCGGTTGCACCACAACGTGCCAGGTGCCGGACCGCGGTTGCGGCCCCTGCAGCGCGCCTGGGAACAGCGCGCGCGCTGCGAGGCCCGCGAGGCGCAGGACCGCACCACTGCGCACTGGTATGCCCAAGTTGCGGCGGCCACCAGCCCGGCCGGACGCGCCGAGCTCCTGCAAGCACACGAGGTGAAATTCGGCCGCCCGGTGGACCCAATGGCGGCGTTGGCCGCGGCGGGACGGCGGGTCAATCGGCTGTTCCCGCAGATGCCGTTGGCGGCGGCTTTGACCCGCTGGGCGGACGAAATCCTGGCCCACTCCACGACGAACCCCGTTGCGGTCGACGGTGTTTCGACTGCGGCCACGATCGGCACCGACCTGCTGATGGACCTGGCGATCAGCGGGGGCCGCCAATGCATGCTGTGCGGTTCGCACCGGGCCACCATGCGCCCCGAGTTGCCGCTGAAATCGATGGTGTGTGATCAGTGCTGGCCCGTGATCGCTGCCGAGCTCGCCGGCGACGGCGACCACGGCCACCACGAGTGGGTGGCCGCGTGACCGATCTCGAGATGCCCATGCAGAGCCGCGGCCGGCAGCGCGTGCAGGCCTACACCGAGCTCGACGATCGGCGCCAGCCCCCGCAGGACCTCAACGCCGAGCAGTCGGTGCTGGGCGGGATGCTGTTGAGCAAGGAGGCCATCGCCGACGTGCTGGAAAAGCTGCGGCCGGGTGACTTCTACCGGCCAGCCCACCAGAGCATCTACGACGTGATCTTGGACCTGTACGGCCGC
>NZ_LZLL01000132.1:0-4895 GCF_001669335.1 Mycobacterium sp. 1245852.3
ATCCTGGCCGGCATCTACGCCCACATCTTGGGTGTCGAACGCGTCGGAATCGACGACTCCTTCTTCCACCTCGGCGGGGACTCACTGTCGGCGATGCGGCTCGTCTCGGCCGTGAATGCCGAACTGGACGCCGGCCTCACCGTCCGGTCCCTGTTCGAGGCACCCACCGTCGCGGAGCTGGCGCCGCGGATCCGCGGGGGCGGGACCAAGCTCGCGCGGGTGGCTCCGGTCGACCGGCCCCCCGTGGTGCCGCTATCCTTCGCCCAGTCCCGGCTCTGGTTTCTCGACCAATTGCACGGGCCGTCCCCGGTCCATAACATGGCCGTCGCCCTGCGACTGAGCGGACGCCTGGACACCGACGCGATGGGCGCCGCCCTGGCCGACGTGGTGGGCCGCCACGAAAGCCTGCGCACGGTCTTCGTCGCCGACCAGGGAACACCTCGCCAAGTCGTCCTCGCAGCCGAGTCCACCGGCGCCGCCTGGCAGGTCATCGACGCCGACGGCTGGTCGATAGAGCGACTCGGTGCTGCGATCGGCACCGCGGCCCGGCACCACTTTGATTTGTCCGACGAGATTCCTTTGCGGACAACGCTTTTCCGGCTCGACGACGACGATCACGTGTTGGTGGCGGTGGCCCACCATATCGCCGCGGACGGGTGGTCGCTGGCGCCGCTGGTGCGTGACCTCGGGACGGCCTATGCCAGCCGGCGCGCCGGCCGGGTGCCGGACTGGGCGCCGCTGCCGGTGCAATACGTGGACTACACGCTGTGGCAGCGTGCCCAGTTCGGCGACCTCGAGGACCCGGACAGCCCCGTCACCAGGCAGCTCGCCTACTGGGAACAAGCCCTGGCGGGGTTGCCCGAACGCGGCGAGTTGCCGACGGATCGGCCGTATCCGTTGGTGGCCGATTATCGGGGCGCGAGCGTGGATATCGACTGGCCCGCGGAGTTGCAGCAACGGGTGCGCGCGGTGGCGCGGGCACACAATGCCACCGAGTTCATGGTGATGCAGGCCGCGCTCTCGGTGCTGCTGGGCAAGCTCAGCGCGACTTCCGATGTCGCCGTGGGCTTTCCGATCGCCGGACGCAGCGATCCCGCGCTGGACGACGTGGTGGGCTTCTTCGTCAACACCCTGGTACTGCGCGTGGATCTCGGCGGCGATCCCAGCGTCGCCGAACTGTTGGCCAGGGTGCGGCGGCGCAGCCTGGCGGCCTACGAACACCAGGACGTGCCCTTCGAAGTGCTCGTGGAGCGGCTCCGTCCCAGCCGCAGCCTGGCCCACCACCCGCTGGTCCAGGTGGTGTTGGCCTGGCAGAACCTGCCGTGGCAGCATGACGGCCCCGCCGCCGGACTGGAATTGGGCGACGTGCAGGTCACGCCTCTGCCGCTGGACACCCAGGTCGCCCGGATGGATCTGGTCTTCTCGCTGAACGAACGGTGGACCGAGGACGGCCGGCCGGGCGGCATCGGCGGAGCGGTGGAGTTCCGCACCGACGTGTTCGACCTATCGAGCATCGAAACGCTGATCGAGCGGTTTCATCGGGCGCTGGCGGCCATGACCGCCGATCCGGCTCAACGATTGTCGTCGATCGACCTGCTCGACGAGGCCGAACGCGAGCGGCTCGACGTGGCCGGTAACCGCGCGATAGTCACCGCGCCTCCGATGGCGTTGGTGTCGATTCCGGCGTTGTTCGCCGCGCAGGTGGCAAGCGCTCCAGGGGCCGTGGCGATCACCTGCGGCGCGCGCTCGTTGACCTACCGAGAGCTCTACGAGTCGACGAACCGGTTGGCGCACTTGCTTTCCGAGCGGGGCGCGGGTCCGGGTCAGCGAGTGGCGGTGGTGATCCCGCGGTCGGCCGAAGCGATCGTGGCGATTTTCGCGGTCCTCAAGACCGGGGCGGCGTATGTGCCGATCGACCCGAGCGTGCCGGCGGCGCGGTTGGAGTTCGTGCTCGCTGATGCAGCGCCGATCGCCGCGGTGACCACCGCCGAGGTGCGCGCCCGGCTGGACGGGTTCGCCGGGGTGATCGTCGACATCGACGACCCCGCCGTGGCGACCCGGCCCACCACCGGGCTTCCGGTGCCGGCGGCGGACAGCATCGCGTACCTCATCTACACGTCCGGCTCGACGGGAATTCCCAAGGGAGTGGCCGTAACCCACCGCAATGTCACCCAGCTGCTGGAAGCGATCGATGCGCGACTGAGTGCGGGCGCGGTCTGGACCCAGTGCCATTCATTGGCGTTCGACTTCTCGGTGTGGGAAATCTTCGGGTCGTTGCTGTATGGCGGGCGTCTGGTGATCGTGCCGGACGACGTGGTCCGATCGCCAGAAGACTTGCACGCGTTGTTGGTTCGCGAGCAGGTCAGCGTGTTGAGTCAGACGCCGTCGGCGTTCTATGCGCTGCAGAGCGCTGATGCGTTGGCGCCTGAGTTGGGTGAGCGGTTGAAGTTGCAGACGGTGGTCTTCGGTGGTGAGGCGCTCGAGCCGCACCGGTTGGCCACGTGGTTGCACCGTCACCCGGGCCTGCCCCGTCTGGTGAATATGTATGGCATCACCGAGACGACGGTGCACGCGTCGTTCCGGGAGATCGTCGACGGGGACGTCGACAGCAACTTGAGCCCCATCGGAACGCCTTTGGCGCACTTGGCCTTCTTCGTGCTCGACGGCTGGCTGTGTCAGGTGCCCGTCGGTGTGGTCGGTGAGCTGTATGTGGCCGGCGGTGGGCTGGCGACCGGCTATGTGGGCCGCCCGGGCCTGTCGTCGACGCGGTTTGTCGCCTGCCCGTTCGGGGCGCCGGGTGCGCGGATGTATCGCACCGGTGACCTGGTCCGGTGGGGCGTCGACGGGCAGTTGCAGTACCTGGGCCGCGCCGACGAGCAGGTCAAGATCCGCGGCTACCGGATCGAACTCGGCGAAATCCGCGCCGCTTTAAGCGAATTGGACGGCGTTGAGCATGCGGCGGTGATCGCCCGTGAAGACCGGGCCGGCGACAAGCGTCTCGTCGGCTATGTGACCGGAGTCGCTGACCCGACCGACATTCGGGCCTGGTTGGGTCAGCGGCTCCCCACATACATGGTGCCCTCGGCGGTGGTGGTGCTCGAGGCGTTGCCGCTGACCGCCAACGGCAAGCTGGACACCCGCGCGCTGCCGGCGCCGGAATACTCCGACGCCGACCGCTACCGGGCCCCGACGAGCGCGATCGAGGAGATCCTTGCGGGCATCTACGCCCAGGTGCTCGGCGTGGAACGCGTCGGCGTCGACGACTCCTTCTTCGACCTCGGCGGCGACTCGCTGTTGGCGATGCGCTTGCTCGCGGCGGTGAACACCGCCTTCGACGCCGGCGTTTCGGTGCGGACGCTGTTCGAGGCGCCCACGGTGGCCCAGTTGGCGCCGCGGCTTGCCGGTGCTGGCACTCAACGGATTCCGCGGCTGCGGGCGGGTGCACGGCCGGAGTTGGTGCCGTTGTCGTTCGCGCAGTCCCGGTTGTGGTTCATCGATCAGTTGCAGGGACCGTCGCCGATGTACAACATGCCGGCGGTGCTGCGAGTGCGCGGTCGATTGGACGTGGAGGCCCTGCACGCCGCCCTCCTCGATGTGGTGGCTCGACATGAGAGTTTGCGCACGGTGTTCGCCGTCTCCGACGGGACACCGCGGCAGGTGGTGATTCCCGCTGAGCGGGCGGACGTCGGGTGGGACGTAATTGATGCCGCCGGTTGGTCGCCGGCACGGATGAAGGAGGGCGTGGATGCCGCAGCAAGGTACGCGTTCGATCTCGCAAGCGAAATACCCATACAAACAAAGCTATTCCGTCGCGGCGATGACGAGCATGTGTTGGTGGCGGTGGTCCATCATATTGCTGCGGATGGTTGGTCGCTGAATCCACTGGTGCGCGATCTGGGCACCGCCTACGCCAGTCGCAGCGGCGGCCGGGCGCCGCAGTGGGCGCCGCTGGCGGTGCAGTACGTCGACCACGCGATCTGGCAGCGGACGCAATTCGGAGACCTGGACGATCCGGACAGCCCGATCGCCGGGCAGCTGGCCTATTGGGAACGAGCCTTGGCGGGGTTGCCCGAGCATATCGAGCTGCCTACGGATCGGCCGTATCCGTCGGTGGCCGATCATCGCGGGGCCAGCGTGGGCATCGACTGGCCCGCGGAGTTGCAGCAACGGGTGCATGCGGTGGCGCGGGCGCACAACGCCACCGAATTCATGGTGGTGCAGGCCGCGCTCTCGGTGCTGCTGGCCAAGATCAGTGCGAGTTCCGATGTTGCGGTGGGCTTTCCGATCGCCGGCCGCCGTGACCCCGCGCTGGACGACGTGGTGGGATTCTTCGTCAACACCCTGGTGTTGCACGTGGATCTCGGAGGTGATCCCAGCGTCGCCGAGCTGTTGGCCCGGGTGCGTCAGCACGTCCTGGCGGCCTTCGACCACCAGGATGTGCCCTTCGAGGTGCTGGTCGAGCGGCTCAACCCCAGCCGCTCCCTGGCGCACCACCCCCTGGTCCAGGTGATGCTCGCCTGGCAGAGTGCCAACGCGGCGGAGCTTCGTCTGGGGGACCTGCAGGTCAGCGCCGAGCCGGTCGAAACGGGTACCGCCCGAATGGACCTGACGTTCTCACTGTCAGCCCGCTGGAGCGACGACGGCCGGGCCGCCGGGATCGGCGGAACCGTCGAATTCCGCACCGACGTGTTCGACCCGGACACCGTTAACACCTTGACCGAGCGACTGCGGCGGGTGTTGGTCGCCATCACCGACGACCCGCATCGCCGACTGTCCTCGATCGATGTGCTCGACACCGCCGAATGCGCGCGACTCGGTGCGTGGGGCAATGTGTCGGCGTTGGGTCGTGCGGTGGTGCCGGTGTCGGTGGTGGAGTTGTTCGGCGGGCAGGTGGC
>NZ_LZLL01000133.1:0-12675 GCF_001669335.1 Mycobacterium sp. 1245852.3
GCTGCTCAATATCGGTGAGTACCTTCAGGATCTGACGCTGCGGCGGACCCGCCGCGCCATCTCCGAACTGCTGCGCGGCAGCCAGGACACCGCGTGGATCCGGCTCGACGACCGCAATGAAGTTCAGGTGCCCATCGACACCGTGCAGATCGGCGACGAGGTGGTGGTGCACGACCACGTGGCCATCCCGGTCGACGGCGAGGTGGTCGACGGCGAGGCGATCGTCAACCAGTCGGCGATCACCGGGGAGAACCTGCCGGTCAGCGTCGTGGTGGGCGCGCACGTGCACGCGGGCTCGGTGGTGGTCCGCGGACGCCTGGTGGTGCGCGCCAGCGCGGTCGGCAATCAGACCACCATCGGCCGCATCATCACCCGGGTCGAGGAGGCCCAGCACGACCGCGCGCCGATCCAGACCGTCGGCGAAAACTTCTCGCGCCGTTTCGTTCCCACCTCGTTCATCGTCTCGGCCATCACGCTGGTCGTCACCGGCGACGTGCGCCGGGCGATGACCATGCTGCTGATCGCCTGCCCGTGCGCGGTGGGGCTGGCCACCCCGACCGCGATCAGCGCGGCGATCGGCAACGGGGCGCGCCGCGGCATCCTGATCAAGGGCGGCTCGCACCTCGAGCAGGCCGGCCGGGTGGACGCGATCGTGTTCGACAAGACCGGCACGCTCACGGTCGGGCGCCCGGTGGTGACCAATATCATTGCGCTGCATAAGGATTGGCAGCCCGAGCAGGTGCTGGCGTATGCGGCCAGCTCGGAGATCCACTCCCGGCACCCGCTGGCCGAGGCGGTGATCCGGTCCACCGAGGAACGCCACATCACCATCCCGCCGCACGAGGAATGCGAGGTCCTGGTGGGGCTGGGCATGCGGACCTGGGCCGACGGCCGGACCCTGCTGCTGGGCAGCCCCGGGCTGCTGCGCGCCGAGAAGGTGCGGGTGTCCAAGAAGGCCTCGGAGTGGGTGGACCGGCTGCGCCGTCAGGCCGAGACCCCGCTGCTGCTGGCCGTCGACGGCAAGCTGGTGGGGCTGATCAGCCTGCGTGACGAGGTGCGTCCCGAGGCGTCCGAGGTGCTGAAGAAGCTGCGCGCCAACGGCATTCGCCGCATCGTCATGCTCACCGGTGATCACCCGGACATCGCCGAGGTGGTCGCTGGCGAGCTCGGGATCGACGAGTGGCGCGCCGAGGTGATGCCGGAGGACAAGCTCGCGGCGGTGCGCGACCTGCAGGACGAGGGCTACACCGTCGGCATGGTCGGCGACGGCATCAACGACGCGCCCGCGCTGGCCGCCGCCGACATCGGCATCGCGATGGGGCTGGCCGGAACCGACGTCGCCGTCGAGACCGCCGACGTGGCGCTGGCCAACGACGACCTGCACCGGCTGCTCGACGTGCGCGACCTGGGCGCCCGCGCGGTCGACGTCATCCGGGAGAACTACGGCATGTCCATCGCCGTCAACGCCGCCGGGCTGATCATCGGCGCGGGCGGGGCGCTGTCCCCGGTGCTGGCCGCGATCCTGCACAACGCCTCGTCGGTGGCGGTGGTGGCCAACAGCTCCCGGCTGATCCGCTACCGGCTGGACGCGCCGCGCGCCGCGACGAACGGCGAGCGCGCCGGCTAGGGCATCAGCAGCCGCACTCCTGGCCTCGCCAGGCGCGCAGCCCCTGCCAGAGCGCGACACCGGCAATGGCCAGCCCGACGGCCGGGTCGATCCACCACGCGCCGGACCACAGCGCCGTCATCGCGAGGCCGATCAGCACCCCGGCGGCCTGGGCTGCGCACAGGTAGTTCTGGACACCTTCGGCCTCGGTGGCCCCCGAGCCCAGCCGGGCGCCCAACCGGTGGTTGGCCCGGCCCAGCACCGGCATCAGCACCAGCGCGAGGGCGGTCAGCCCGATGCCGATCGCCGAGGTCTCGGCGTGCCGTTCGGCGGCCAGCTCGCGGATCGACTCGGCGGCGATGTACGGCGCGGTCAACCAGAACGACACCGCCACACCGCGTTGCGCGCGCCGCTCGGCCCGCTCGGAGCAGGCGCGCGCCCCGCTGAACCGCCACACCACCATGGCGCTGGCCAGCGCCTCCGACGCGCCGCCCAGTGCCCAGCCGGTCAGGGCGACGGAGGACACCGACAACCCCTGCCACAGCCCGACGACACCCTCGACCAGCACCACCGCCAGGCTGATCCAGGCCAACCGCCGCGCCCGCGCGGCGCCGCGCCGCCAGTCGACGTCACGCGCCGCGCTGCTCCCGCACTGCTGCTCGAGGACAACCGAAGTGGTCATGGCGCGAGGCTAGCGGCGGCGCGGCGGGCCCCGCCGCCGCAACGCCCGGCCGTGATCGATCTGTGTCGCACCTCGCGACTCGCGCCGCGGCGCCGGTAGTTATTGTGGCTAACCAGTAGAGCGGAAGGGATTTCCTCCATGGCGCGCACCGACGACGACACCTGGGACCTGGCGACCAGCGTGGGAGCGACCGCCACCATGGTGGCCGCCGGGCGGGCCCGGGCCACCCGCGACGGGCTGATCGACGACCGGTTCGCCGAGCCGCTGGTGCGCGCGGTCGGCGTCGACTTCATGACCCGCTGGGCCGCCGGCGAACTGGACTCCGCCGACGTCGACGAGCCCGGCGCCCCGTGGGGCATGCAACGCATGACCGACATGCTCGCCGCCCGCACCCGCTACATCGACGCCTTCTTCGCCGAGGCGGGCGCCCAGAAGGATCCAGCCATCGACCAGGTGGTCATCCTGGCCTCCGGCCTGGACGCGCGCGCCTATCGGCTGGCGTGGGCGCCGGGCACCACGGTGTTCGAGATCGACCAGCCGCAGGTCCTCGAGTTCAAGGCCGCCACCATCGCCGAACTCGGCGCCCAGCCCACCGCCGACGTGCGCGCCGTCCCCATCGACCTGCGTCACGACTGGCCGGCGGCGCTGCGCCAGGCCGGCTTCGACACCGGGCGACCGGCCGCCTGGGCGGCCGAGGGGCTGGTCGGCTTCCTGCCGCCCGAGGCCCAGGATCGCTTGCTGGACAACGTCACCGCCCTGTCCGCCGACGGCAGCCAGCTGGTGGCCGAGGTGTTCGCGAACACCGGCATCAACGGCGACGCCCTGAATGCCGCCAGCGAGAAGTGGCGACGCAACGGCCTGGACATTGCCCTGGGCGAGCTGGGCTTCCCCGGCGAGCGCAATGACGTGGCGACCTACCTGCAGCAGCGGGGCTGGCAGCCGGTCCGCACCCCGCTCAACCAGCTGCTGGCCAACGCCGGGCTGCCGCTGCAGTCGACCGACCCCGATGCGCCTTTCGCCCAGAACTACTACTGCACCGCGGTGCTGAACAAGACGGGGTAGACGATGCCGAACAGCAAGCCCGCCAAGCCACTTGACGGATTCCGCGTGCTCGACTTCACCCAGAACATCGCCGGCCCGCTGGCCGGACAGGTGCTGGCCGATCTGGGCGCCGAGGTCATCAAGATCGAGGCGCCCGTCGGTGAGGCCGCCCGGCACATCACGGCGGTGTTGCCCGGGCGCCCGCCGCTGGCCACCCTGTTCCTCCCCCACAACCGCGGCAAGAAGTCGGTGATGGCCGACCTGCGCAGCGACGAGGCCAAGGAACAGATCCTGCGACTGGTCGACACCGCGGACGTTGTGCTGGAAGGCTTTCGGCCCGGGGTGATGGAACGCCTGGGCCTGGGCCCCGACGAGCTGCAATCGCGCAATCCCAAGCTCATCTACGCGCGCCTTTCGGCCTACGGCGGCAACGGCCCGCAGGGCAGCCGACCGGGCGTCGACCTGATGGTGGCCGCCGAGTCGGGCATGACCACCGGGATGCCCACGCCCACCGGCAAACCCCAGATCATCCCGTTCCAGCTCGTCGACGCCGCCAGCGGTCACGTGCTGGCCCAGGCGGTGCTGGCCGCGCTGCTCAACCGCGAGCGCCACGGCGTCGCCGACGTGGTGCGGGTCGCCATGTACGACGTCGCGGTCAGCCTGCAGGCCAGCCAGCTGACCATCCACCTGAACAAGCCGACCGAGGCCCCCACGCCAGATGCGCCAAAGACCAAGCGGCGCAAGGGCGTTGGATTCGCCACCCAGCCGTCGGACGCGTTCAAGGCCGCCGACGGCTACCTGGTGATCAGCGCGTACGTGCCCAAGCACTGGGACAAGCTGTGCGAGATCATCGGCCGCCCCGACATGCGCGACGACGAGCGGTTCATCGACCAGCGGGCGCGGGCGCTCAACTATCCCGAACTGACCGAGGAACTCGAGAAGGCGCTGGCCGCCAAGACCGCCGACGAATGGGTGCGACTGCTGCAGGAGGGCGGCCTGATGGCCTGCCACGCCTACACCTGGAAGCAGGTGGTGAGCACCGCGCTGTTCGCCGAGAACGAGCTGGCCCTGCCGGTCGGCGAGGGCGAAGATCGGGTCACCGTAATCCGCACTCCCGCACGCTATTCCAGCTTCGAGGCCTTGTCAGCTGGGTGGGCCACCGACCCGCCCCCGGCCCTCGGCCAGCACACCGAGGAGTATCTGGGCGCAGTGCAGCCCACGCCGTAGGCGTTCACGGCGTCAGCTTGACCACCCGGTTGTTGCCGCGGTCGGCGACGTAGACGTTCTGGTCCTTGCCGACGGTCACCGCCAGCGGAGTGTTGAGCCCGTCGAACGGCATGACCGTCCCGGTGGTCGCGCCCGGAGCGTATTTCACCACGTCGCTCTTGTCGTGCTCGGTGACGTAGACGGTTCCGCTGTTGTCCACCGCGATGCCCCAGGGCACGGACAGGTCGTGGAATGGCAACTCCGACTGGGTGTTTGACGCCGCGTCGAGCTTGACCACCCTGTTGTTGTCGGTGTCCGCGACGTAGACGTTGCCCGCCGGGTCGACGGCCACCCCGTCCGGGTTGTTCAGCCCGTTGAACGGCAGCACGGTCTGGGTCGTGGACCCCGCTGCCATTTTCACCACCCTGCCGTTGCCGCGGTCGGCGACATACACGGCGCCCTGACTGTCGACCGCGACGCCCTCCGGGTAGTTCAGGCCGGTGAACGGCAGTTCCTTCTGACTGTTGGAGCCCGCGGCCATGCTGATCACCCGGTTGTTGAAATCGGCGACGTACACCGTTCCCGCGCCGTCGACGGCCAGGCCCTGTGGCTGGTAGAGCCCGTTGAACGGCAGCACCGTCGTGGCCTGCGAATCCGCCGCCAACTTCACCACCCGGCCGTACATGCCCTGGCTGGTGACATAGACGTTGCCGGCGCTGTCCAGCGTCACGCCGCCCGGGGAGAGACGGAAGTCAATACCGTTGAAGGGCAACACACTTTGGCCGCCGGCCTGTTTGGAGGGTCCCGACGACCCGGTGGACAGGTAGCCGACGACCGCCACGACGAATGCGACCAGCGCCACCAAAGCGATGGCGCCGACGATGATCCACTGCCTGCGTTTGTTGTCGGTCGGCGCGGCTGGGCGCCCGAAGTCCGGGGCGGGGGGATACGCGCGACCGGATGCCGTTGGGGCGGCGCGGATCAGCGACGGTCGAGGGCCGGACCGTTCGCTTTTCGCACCGCCCGCTGCCGGGGGCAGCGGGCCGGCCACGGTATCGGCGCTCGGCGACGCAGCGTACGCGCCCATTGCCGCGATCTGGCCGTCGCGCAGGATCGTGCTGGCCTTGCGCTGCTCGGCGGTGGTCAGCGCGTCATGGGCGGCGGAGGCGAATTCGCCCGCGGTGCGATAGCGGTCCTCGGGGCGTTTGGCCATGCCCTTGGCGATCACCTGATCCAGGGCGGGCGGAAACGCGCCGGGGCGCAATTGGCTGGGCGGCGGGGCCGTCTTGGTCAGGTGCGCGGCGACCAGCCGTTCGACGGTGTCGGCCCGGTGGGGGGGCGAGCCGGTCAGGCACTCGCTCAAAACGCATGCGAGCGAATAGATGTCGACGCTATGGGTGACCTCGTCGTCGGTGAATCGTTCCGGGGCCATGTAGTAATACGTTCCGATAGCGGTCCCGACCTGGGTCAGCCCCGGATCCGACGCGGCCCGTGCGATGCCGAAATCCGCCAGGTAGGCGAAGTCGCTGGGGGTGACCAGGATGTTGCCCGGTGTGACGTCGCGGTGCGTGACTCCGGTGGCGTGCGCGGCGTCCAGCGCGGCGGCGACCTGGCTGATGATGGCGATCGCCCGCGGCGGGGCCAACGGCCCGTCCCGATGCAACAGCGTGGCCAGATTGACGCCGTCGACGAGGCGCATGTCCACGTAAAAGCGTCCGTCGAACTCGCCGTAGTCGTGGATCGGCACCACATGCGGTTCGGTCAGCCGTCCCGCGATATCGGCCTCGCGCTGCAGCCGCGCACGGAACTCCGGGTTGCCGGAAAACTGCTGCGAGATCAGCTTCAGGGCCACCATGCGACCCTTGCGGGTGTCCTCGGCCTCGTAAACCTCGCCCATGCCGCCCTGGCGCAGTAGTCGCACCAGCCGGTAGGGCCCGAACCACGACCCGACCCGCGCGGCCGGCGCGCCATCGCTCACCGTCGAGCCTCCTTACCGTCAGGAAATCGCATTGACCGCGCTCGAGAGCTTCGCCGTGAACGAGCTGGGCAGCGGGATGGAACCGTACTGGTCCAAACCGTCCTGCCCCGGACCGATCGCCGCCTGCATGAACGCCTTCACCGCCGCGCCCGTGGCCGCGTCCGGGTACTTCGAGCAGACGATTTCATACGTCGCGAGCACGATCGGGTACGCGCCCTGCTGGGTCGGCTTGTAGAACGACGAGGTGTCCAGCACCAGGTCGTTGCCCTGGCCACTGACGGTCGCCCCGGCGATCGTCTTCTCGACGGACTCCTTGGTGATCGGCACCGCGTCCGGGCCCGCCGACGTGATGATCGACGCCATGGTCAGCTGCTTGCCCACCGCGAAGGACCACTCGTTGTAGGTGATCGACCCGTCGGTGTTCTGCAGCAGTGCGGAGGTGCCGTTGTTCCCGCTGGCGCCCTGCCCGACCCCGCCGGTGAACATCTCGCTGGTGCCCTTGCCCCAGGCGCCGTTGGACGCGCCGTCGAGGTACTTCTGAAAGTTGGCGGTGGTGCCGGACTTGTCGCTGCGGAAGATGACCGCGATGGGCGTCGACGGCAGGTTCAGGCCCGGGTTGATGGCCTTCAGCGCCGGGTCGTCCCACTTGGTGATGGCGCCGTTGAAGATCTTCGCGACGGTGGGACCATCCAGCTTCAGCCCGTTTACCCCGGAGAGGTGGTAGGTGACCGCGATCGGCCCGAACACGGTGGGCAGGTCCCAGGCCGGCGAGCCGCATCGCTGCGCCGCCCGGTCGTACTGACCGGTCGAGGGGTCCAGGGGGATATCGGAACCGGCGAGGTCGGTCTGGTTGTTGAGGAACTGGGTCAGGCCGGCGCCGGAGCCGTTCGCGTTGTAGTCCAGCGTGTAGCCGGGGCAGGCGCGGACGTAGGCGTAGACGAACTGTTCGATCGCGTTCTGCTGCGCGGTCGAGCCGCTGTCTTTGAGCACCTTCTTGCCGCCGCAGTCCACCGACGCCGGCTTGCCCCCGGAGCCCGACGAGTTCGAGTGGTCGCCACAGCCCGTCAGCGCCAGGGCGGTCACGGCCGCCAGGCTCAGCGCTGTGCCGTATCGAGCGAACCTCACGCAACTCCTTCGCACCTCGCGGCGGGGGACGACGCGGGGCATCGCCGCCGGCTACTGCCCAGGGGACAACAAAAGTTAACCAATCGTGAATATACAAACCCTTGACATCCAATAAGAGGTAACTGTGTGCCCGCTGTTCGCCGGGAGGCACGTAGCATCGAACGCTGATGAGAGGCCCAGAACCGTGTTCCTGCTGCTGATCGTGCTGGGCTGGTTGCTCGGCTGGTTATCGCGGCGGGCGCCGCGCGATCAGCTCCCGTTGCCCGGGAGCCGCACCACCTGAACGAAGAACTCGTCGATCTGCCGGACGGCCTTCATGAACTGATCGAGGTCGACGGGTTTGGTGACGTAGGCGTTCGCGTGCAGCTTGTAGCTCTTGAGGATGTCCTCCTCCGCCGAGGAGGTGGTGAGCACCACGACCGGGATGCGGGCCAGGTCGGGATCCGACTTGACCTTCTCCAGCAGCTGACGGCCGTCGTACTTGGGCAGGTTCAAATCGAGCAGGATGAGGTCGGGGCGCGGGGCGTCGGCGTATTCACCCCGCCGGTAGAGGTAGTTGAGGCCTTCCTCCCCGTCGTGGGCGACGTGCAGCCGGTTCTTGAGCTTATTGTGCTCGAACGCCTCTCGCGTGATCAGCTCGTCGCCCGGGTCGTCCTCGACGAGCAGGATGTCGATCGCTCTGCCTTCGGGTGTCGTCATTGATGCGCTCCTTCCAAAGCGACCGGGTCTTCTTCGTCGACGGGTTCGGGCATGGGCAGGGTGAATTCGAACCGGGTCCCGTCGGTGTAGGACGTGTCGATCCGGACGGTGCCGCCGTGGTGCTCGATGATCTTCTTGACCAGGGCCAGGCCAACTCCGGTGCCGGCGTACACATCCCGGCCGTGCAGCCGCTGGAAGATCACGAAGACCTTGTCGGAGAACTCCTCGGGGATGCCGATGCCGTTGTCCGCCACGCTCAGCAGCCACTGCCCGTCGTGCGTGCCGGTGCCGGGCACGCATTCGATGACGATGCGGGGGCGACGATCCTTGTGCCGGAACTTGATCGCGTTGCCGACCAGGTTCTGCCACAGCATCGTCAGCAGCATCGGATCCCCGACGATCTGCGGGAGCGGCTCCGGGCGCACGATTTCGGCGTCAGCCTCCTCGATCGCCACGGCCAGGTTGGCCAGGCCGGCATCCAGCGTCGCGTCGAGGGCCACCTCGGTTTCGGTGGTGCCCAGCCGGCCGACCCGGGAGAAGGTGAGCAGGTCGTTGATCAGCGCCTGCATGCGCTTGGCGCCATCGACCGCGAAGCCGATGTATTCGATGCCGCGCTCGTCCAGCTGGTCGCCGTAACGCTTTTCCAGCAGCTGACAGAACGACGCGACCTTGCGCAGCGGCTCCTGCAGGTCGTGGGAGGCGACGTAGGCGAACTGCTCGAGTTCGGTGTTGGATCGGCGCAATTCGGCGGCCTGCTCGTCCAGTTGCGCCTGGGCGCTTTGCGACACCGCGAGCTCCTCGACCATGCGCTTGCGCATGTTCTCCACGTCGATCGCCATGTTCCGGATGTCCCTGGGCCGCCGCGGGGGCGAGATCGTATCGTCGAAGTTGCCCTCGGTGATCCGCCGGCAGGCCGCGGCCAGCGCCGCGATCGGCCGGGTGATCGCCGCGCGACTGAGCAACCCCAGCGCCGTGGCGGCGCCGATGACTATCAGCACCGTGGCGCCCAGCACCCAGTCGCGCCAGCCGTTGATCTCGTTGAGCTCGTCGATGGCAGCCGTTCTGGCCACCGCGAGGTGCGTGTTCTGCGTTTCGAAAAGTGCACGCAGATGATCGAATTTGACCTTGCCCATGTCGGCCGTGCGGGGGCTCACGTAGGTCGGGGTCCTGGGAGCCACGTTGGCGATCAGCGGCTCGGCATAGTTCGTCCGCCAGTCGGCGGCGGCGGCTTCCACCGCGTCCAGATCGGCCATCAGCTCCGCGCGCCCACCCACCAGACGCCGAACCTCGCTGGCCGCATCCTGTTCGGCGCGCTGCCCGTCGTAATACGGCGCGAGGAACTGCCGGTCGGCGGTGATCAGGTAGCCGCGCATGCCCGTCTCCTGGTCACGCACCGCCGACTGCAAACGCGCCGCTGCGACGCGCGCAGGCTGAATGTTCTGGGCCAACTCGCGCGACACCTCGTCGGTGCGGTGCAGTAACGCCGCGCCGACCAGCGCCCCGACCAGCACCGTGGCGCCCAAGATCCACAGCGCGAGCGCCAGCCATCCCCGCACCGTGAGGTCGGTCAACCGATGCGGACGCGATGCCGTCACGGGGTCGTCCTCTCCAGCCGCAGCACGGCGATGTCATCGGTGAGGCCGCCGCGGGGCTGCGCGAGTTCCTGCGCCCCGTTGATCAGCGCGTCAACGAACTCGGGGCCGGGCCGGTTGGCGTGCCTGCGGGCCAGGGCGAGCAGGCCGTCCTCGCCGAGGCGTTGCGTGCCTTCGCCCGAATACCCCTCGTAGAGCCCGTCGGTCAGCAACAGCAGGCCCTCACCCGCGCGCAGCTCCAGCCCCTCCTGCGGCCAGTGCCCGGCCCCCAGGCCCAGCGCCGGGCCGCCCGGCGGCTCCAGCCACTGCACGGTCCCGCCGGCCTGCAGCAACATCCCGGGATGGCCGGCGCGGATGACGCTGACCCGCGGGCTGTCCGGGGAGATCTCCAGCGTGAGCACGGTCGCGAAAGTGCCGGTGCCGGTGCGTTCCGAGTACAAGACCCGCTCGAGCTGGCGCATCAATTCGACGCCGTGCACACCGGCGAAGGTGAGCGCGCGAAAGGCGATGCGCAGGGCCGCGCCCAGCGCCGCCTCGTGCGGGCCGTGCCCGGCGACGTCGCCGATCAGCACGTGCACGACCCGGTCGGGCGTCTGGACGACGTCGTAGAAATCCCCACACAGCAAAGCGTCTTCGCGGCTCGGCCGGTATCGGGCGACGATGTCGACGCCCGGGTTGTCCAGCAGCAGCGGCGACGGCAGCAGCCCGCGTTCCAGCAGCGCGTTCTCCCGGGCCCGCAGCTGCGTCGCGTGCAGATCGGCCGCGATCAGCTCGGCACGCTTGCGCTCGATCGCGTAGAGCAGCGCGCGGCGCAGCATCTCCGGCTCGACCCGGCCCTTGACGAGGTAGTCCTGGGCGCCGGCGGCGACGGCCGACGCCCCGAAGTACTCGTCGTTCAGCCCGGTGAGCACCACGATCGGGACGGTCGCGTCGAGGCTGGCGATGCGGTTCAACGCGTCGATCCCGCTGGCGTCGGGCAGGTGCAGATCCAGCAGCACGCAGTCGGGCCGCGCGGACACCAGCTCGCGTTCGGCGTGCGCCATCGACTTCGCCCACACCACGCGGATGTCGGTGACCGCGTCGGTGATCAGGTCTTCCACCAGCACCGCGTCGGCACGGTCGTCCTCGACCAACAGCAACGACAACGACTGCCAACTCGCCGTCGGGGTGGCTGCAGCGCGCGTCGGTATCAATTCCCGGCCATCTGTGAACGGGCAGCGGAAGTCATGTTCTGCACAGAAGACCCCCTTGCCGCGACAAGACCCTTTGCTCCGTGAGGTGGTCGGAGGTGAGTCGGTGGCTGTTTACCGACCGTCGGTGTGGACTTCACGCACCGAGTGGAGATCCTAAGCGGTGCGGCTCGGCATTTCGCAAGAGCATCGCCGGAAGGCGATCAGCGCAGCAGCGCCCGTGACATCACGACGCGCTGAATCTGGTTGGTGCCCTCGTAGATTTGGGTGATCTTGGCGTCGCGCATCATCCGCTCGACCGGGAAGTCGACCGTGTAGCCGGCGCCGCCGAAGAGCTGCACCGCGTCGGTGGTGACCTCCATCGCGACGTCGGAGGCCAGGCACTTGGATGCGGCGGAGATGAAGCCCAGGTTGGATTCGCCACGCTCGGCGCGGGCGGCGGCGTGGTACACCATCAGCCGCGCGGACTCGACCTTCATGGCCATGTCGGCGAGCATGAACTGCACGCCCTGGTTGTCGCTGACCGGACGGCCGAATTGCTTGCGGTCCTTGGTGTAGGCGATGGCGGCGTCCAGCGCGCCCTGGGCGATGCCGACCGCCTGGGCGCCGATGGTGGGCCGGGTGTGGTCCAGCGTCGCCAGCGCGGTCTTGAAGCCGGTACCGGGTTCGCCGATGATCCGGTCACCCGGGATGCGACAGTTCTCGAAGTACAGCTCGGTGGTCGGCGAGCCCTTGATGCCCAGTTTCTTCTCCTTGGGCCCGACCGAAAAGCCCTCGTCGTCCTTGTGCACCATGAACGACGAGATGCCGTTGGCGCCCTTGTCCGGGTCGGTCACGGCCATCACCGTGTACCAGCTCGACTTGCCGCCGTTGGTGATCCAGCACTTGGCGCCGTTGAGGATCCAGTCGTCGCCGTCGGCCTTGGCGCGGGTCCGCATCGAGGCCGCGTCGCTGCCGGCCTCGCGCTCGCTCAGCGCGTAGGACGCCATCGCGGTTCCGTCGGCGATCGACGGCAGCACCTGCTTCTTCAGCTCGTCCGAGCCGCGCAGGATCAGCCCCATCGTGCCCAGCTTGTTGACCGCCGGAATCAGCGAGGCCGAGGTGTCCACGCGGGCGACTTCCTCGATCACGATGCAGGCGGCGACCGAGTCCGCGCCCTGCCCGCCGTACTCCTCGGGCACGTGCACGGCGTTGAAACCAGAGGCGATCAGCGCCTCCAGCGCCTCCTCGGGAAACCGGGAGTTCTCGTCCACGTCGGCGGCGTGCGGGGCGATCTCCTTTTCCGCCAGCGCGCGGATCGCGGCCCGCAATTCGGTGTGCTCCTCGGGCAATTGGAACAAATCAAAGGTGGGGTTTCCGGCCCATCCAGCCATCTCGGCCTCCTATTACGCTCTGCCGAACTGCCCGGCTCCTCTGCGGGCGCGGCCCGCCTCGTCGCCAGGCTACTAGCCGGTAACTTTACCCTGACGCTGCTGCAGCGCCTCATCCTTGGCCCGCACGCTCTCGGCCAGCTGGTCCTGGAACTCCACGATCCGCGCCCGCAGCGCCGGGTCCGA
>NZ_LZLL01000134.1:0-1367 GCF_001669335.1 Mycobacterium sp. 1245852.3
AGCCGGGCGCCGAGCCCGGCGCGGAACAACGGCCGCAGCCGGCCCAGCACGCCGCCCGCGGGGGAGAACACCAGCCCGGTGCGGGCCAGCACCACCCGGGCGCCGCCGTACTGGGCCGGCAGCGTGGCGGCCTCCCAGTCCTCACACAGCCGCGCCAGGAAACCCGTTCCCGCACGGTCGTTTTCGTCGACCACGCGGTCCTTGGTGTTGCCGTAGAAGCCGACCGCGCTGGCGTTGACCAGGGTCGCCACCCCCGCGTCGGCGACGGCGTGCGCCAGCACCTCGGTGGGGGCGATGCGGCTGTCGCGCAGGCTCTGCTTGAAGGCGCCCGACCATCGCCGCTTGCCGATATTGACGCCGCACAGGTTGACGACGGCGTCGACGCCGGTCAGCGTGTCGGGATCCAAATCGCCGCTCTCGGGATTCCAGTGCAGCTCATCGGCATTCGCCGGTGCGCGGCGCACGATGCGCAACACCCGGTGATCGGCCGCGCGCAGGGCCGCGGCCAGGGCCGAACCGATCAGGCCGGACGAACCCGCAATAGCGATGAGGGCCTGCTGGCCGGCGCGAGCCACGTTCGATTGTCCTTCGTTACAGGCCGAGGTCGGCCTCGAACGCGCCCTCTTCGAGACGGTGCTTGATGGTGGTGAGGAAGCGGCCGGCGTCTGCGCCGTCGATCAGCCGGTGGTCATAGGTCAGTGGCAGATAGCAGATCGAGCGGACACCGATGGATTCGTTGCCGAACTCGTCGACGATCACCCGCGGCCGCTTGACGATGGCGCCGGTGCCCAGCATGGCGGCCTGCGGCGGAACCAGGATGGGGGTGTCGAACAGCGCGCCCTGGCTGCCGATGTTGGTGATCGTGAAGGTGCCGCCGGACAGCTCGTCGGGTTTGAGGTTGCCCGAGCGGGCGCGCGCGGCGATGTCGGCGATCGCCCGGGCCAGCCCGGCCAGCGACAGGTCGCCGGCGTTGTGCACGACGGGGGAGAGCAGACCCTGTTCGGTGTCGACCGCGAAGCCGAGGTGCTCGGCGTCGTAGTAGGTGATCTCCTTGGTGTCCTCGTTGTAGCTCGCGTTGACGTTGGGGTGGATCTTCAGCGCGTCGATCACCGCCCGGGCGATGAACGGCAGGAAGGTCAGGTTCACGCCCTCGCGCTCGGCGAACGCCGCCTTGGCCCTGGCCCGCAACCCCACCAGCTTGGTCATGTCGACCTCGTGGGTCTGGGTGAGTTGCGCTGTGGCCTGCAGGGATTCGCGGGTTTTGTTCGCGGTGATCTGACGGATCCGGCTGGCCTTCTGGGTGGTGCCCCGCAGGTGCGCCATCGCCGGCGCCGGGCTCGGCGCCGCAGCGGCCTTGGGCGCCGCGG
>NZ_LZLL01000135.1:0-20071 GCF_001669335.1 Mycobacterium sp. 1245852.3
CCAGGGAGGCTTCCAGCGACGCGTTGTCGAGCAGCCTGCGCAACACCTCCACCGCTTGCATCAGCTCCTGACGGTCCGCGGAGTCGAGCAGCGCCAATTGCGGTTCGATCGCGGCGGCGGGGTCGGCCACCGATCCCGTTGGGAGAGGAGCGGCAGCAGGGCCCGAGCCTCATCGAGCGCATGGTGACCAGCAAGCTGCGTGCCCAGCGCCCCTCGTTCCGCACCGAGCAACCCGACGCCACCTATCGCCTGCCGCTGCAGACCGCGTCGCGCACCACCGGGGCGACCGCCTACCGGCTGGGCCTGACCGTCGACGGGCACGAGACGCTGTCCGGCATTTCGTTCACGGTCCGCCCCGGCACCATGACGGCGGTCATCGGACCGTCGGCCGCGCGTAATGCCGCGCTGCTGGCGCTGCTGGCCGGCGCCCGAACGCCCAGCGCGGGGCGCGTCACGGTGGATGGACACGATGTGCACGCCGAACCGGAGGTCATGCGGCCCCGAATCGGGGTGGTCCCGCGCGACAACCGCCTGCACCGCCAGCTCACCGTCGCGCAGGTCCTCGAATACGCCGCCGAGCTGCGGCTGCCGCCGGACACCTTGCCCGAGCAGCGCGACCGCGTGGTCAGCCAGGTCCTCGACGAGCTCGAGCTGACAGCCCACCGCGACACCCGAATCCGCAAACTCCCCGCCGAGGTGCGCCGGTGCGCGGACCTGGCCGTCGAGCTCGTCACCCGGCCCAGCCTGCTCGTGGTGGACGAGCCCACCGCCGGACTGGACGCGGCGCAACAGCGCCACGTCATGGCGGTCCTGCGGCGCCAGGCCGATATCGGCTGCGCCGTGGTGGTCGCGATCTCGGCGCTCACGTCGCTCACCGACGTCAACGTCTGCGACCAGGTGTTGGTGCTGACCGGCACGGGCCAGGTGGCTTACCTGGGGACGCCCCTGCAGGTGGAATCCGCGCTGGGCACCTCCGACTGGAACAGGGTGCTCGCGCAGGTCGGCGCCGATCCCGAGGGAGCCCACCGCGCGTTTCGCACCCGAGCGCCCACGTCGGCGCCGACCACTGCGCCGGAAGTCGCGGCACCGTGGCCGCCGCCGCCCGCGCCGCCCAGGGCTCGGCAGATCCGGTTGCTGGCCCGGCGCGAGGTTCGCCTGCTCCTCGGCGACCGCAGCTACTTCGCGTTCCTGGCGGTCCTGCCGTTCGTCCTGGCCGGGCTGACGCTGCTGATTCCGGGTGATTCGGGACTGGCCAGGCCCGGCGCGGACAGCACCAACCCGCACGAGGCCATCGAGCTCCTGGCCGCCTTCAACGTCGCGGCGGTGATCATCGGCACGGCGCTGACCATCCGCGCGCTGGTGGGCGAACACCGCGTCTTCCGGCGCGAGCAGGAGGTCGGCCTGACGGCACCGGCGTACCTCACCGCCAAGATCACCGTGTACGGCCTGGCCGCGGCCCTCTGGACGGCCGTCATGTTCGCGATCGTGATCGCGGTCAAGGGGGGACCGGGACGCAGCGCCGTCCTGCTGCACAACGCCACGGTCGAGCTCTACGTGGGCGTGGCCGTCACCGCGATCGTGTCGGCGGTCCTGGGCCTGGCGTTGTCGTCGCTGGGCAAGGCGCCGCGCGAGGTCCTGCCGCTGGTAGTGCCGGTGATCCTGGCGGCGGCGCTGTTCAACGGGAGCCTGGTGCAGCTGGTGAGCAGGTGGGGCCTGCAGCAGATCAGCTGGTTCGTCCCGGCCCAGTGGGGCTTCGCGGCCACGGCGTCCACCACGAACCTGCGCAGGGTCGATTCGCTGGCGGCCGACGCCGTGACCTGGACGCACTACAGCGGCTGGTGGGTGTTCGACATGGGGATGCTCGTGCTGTTCGGCATGCTCGCGGCCGGATTCACGCTGTATCGGCTGCGCTCACCGCTGGGCGGACGCCCCCACCCGCCCCCCGACCGCGAACCGCAGGAAGCCCCTCGCCGCCAAGGCTGAGCCGGGTGGGCGGCCGGGTGCCGCGGGTCGGCGGCCGTCGTGAGAATGCGGACGGGGACATGAACTGTCAGCGTTGTTCGCCGCGACGGGAACCGCCCATTACTGTCGGCTTATGGCGCCTGAAACGACTAGCACTGCCGACTATCTGCGCAACGCACTGGACGGGCGTTGGCGTGATGTGAGAAACCGGATGCGGGCCACGCTCACCGAGGACCTGTTCCGGCCGCACTACACGCCGAACACCGTGATCGCCCGCACCAAGGTGGCGGAGCAGATGCGGATCATGGCGGCGTTCGGCGCGGCCGCCGACAGTTTCCGCAAGGAACACGGCGGCACCGGTGACGTGGGGGCGGCGATCACCATGATCGAGATGCTGGCCATGTCGGACCTGTCGCTGATGGTGAAGGCCGGGGTGCAGTGGGGCCTGTTCGGCGGTGCCGTGGAGAACCTGGGCACCGAGCGCCACCACGAGCTCTACGTGCCCAAGATCATCAGCCTCGAGTTGCGCGGCTGTTTCGCCATGACCGAGACCGGACATGGCAGCGACGTGCAGTCGCTGGAGACCACCGCGACCTACGACCCCGAGACCGAGGAGTTCATCATCGACTCCCCCACCCCCTCGGCGCGTAAGGACTACATCGGCGGCGCCGCCGAAACCGCAACCATGGCGGCGGTTTTCGCCCAGCTGATCACCCACGAGGACGGGAAGCCGGTCAATCACGGCGTGCACTGCGTGCTGGTTCCGATCCGCGACGAGGACGGCAACGATCTGCCGGGCATCACCACCTCGGACTGCGAATACAAGGGCGGACTGCCCGGTGTCGACAACGGGCGCATCGTGTTCGACCATGTCCGGGTCCCGCGGGTCAACCTGTTGAACAAGTACGGCGACGTCGCGGCCGACGGCACCTACAGTTCGCCGATCGACAACCCGAATCGCCGCTTCTTCACCATGCTGGGCACCCTGGTCCGCGGCCGGATCACCGTCGGTGGCAGCGCCGGCGCCGCCGGCCGGGTGGCCCTGGACATCGCCACCCGATATGCCTTGCAGCGCAGGCAGTTCACCGCACCCGACGACGGCTCCGAAGTGCTGATCATGGACTATCTGGTGCATCAGCGGCGACTGTTTCCGTTGATCGCCAAGTCGTACGCGTTGCAGTTCGCGCAGAACGAACTGGTCGGCAAATGTCATGACGTGCAGAGCGCCGACGCACCCGACGCCGACGAGCAACGCGAACTCGAAGCGCGCGCCGCCGGCCTGAAGGCGGCCAATACCTGGCATGCGAGCCGGGCCATCCAGGAGGCCCGCGAAGCGTGTGGCGGCGCGGGCTACATGGCCGAGAACAGACTGATCGGGCTGCGCGGCGACACAGACGTTTTCACCACCTTCGAGGGCGATAACCACGTGCTGACCCAATTGGTGGCCAAGGAACTGCTCACGGCCTACGCCGACGACATCAAGAGCATGAGTCCGGTCGAATGGGTGCGCTTCGCGGCCAGCACGGTGGGTGAACGCGTCGTCAAACGCACTGCGGCAGAGGCGATCATCCAAACCATCGTGGACGCCCGCCAAGACAGCGAGGAAGAGGGCAGCCTGTTCAACCGCGGCACGCAGATCACGATGTTCGAGGACCGCGAGGAGTATCTGCTGGCATCGGTGGCCCGCCGGCTGCAGGCCAAATCCAAAGAGATGTCGGCCTTCGACGCATTCAACTCCGTGCAGGATCACGTGTTGCACGCGGCCAGCGCGCACATCGACCGGGTCATCTTGGAGGCGTTTGTCGCCGGAATCGACGCGTGCCCCGACGAGAAGGCCCGCGAAATACTCGGCATCCTGTGCGACCTGTACGCACTGTCGGTCATCGAGGATGACAAGGCGTGGTACATCGAGCACCGCTACCTGTCCACCGAACGCGCGAAGGCGGTCACCCGGGGTATCAACGACCGGTGCCGCGCGCTGCGCCCGCACGCCGAGACGCTGGTCGACGGGTTCGGCATCCCGGAGCGGCTGCGTTATGTCGAGATGCTGCACCCGGAGAACCTGGAAGAGGCCCTCACCAGCTAAGCGGCCGACCGCCGATCACCGGCCGCCGCGACGTCGGCAGGGACGGGAAAGTCATTGGCGGCAAACGCTATTGATTCGGAACCTTGCCCAGCGTTTGCAACTTGCCGTCCGGGCCGATCCGGAACTTGACCGTTCCGATCCCGGTCGGACAGCACAGCTGGTCATTTCCTTTCTGCCACTGGTATTGAACGGTGACGGTGTCATCCGAGGGCGGTAGCACCGTCGTGTACGGCTTTGGGTTCGGGGTGGGGCTACCCAGCGGCCTGTTGTGGTCGAAGAAGAGCAGTTGCTGCGGGCTGGATTCGCTGGCGATCGTCGGGATGATCTGCACCCAATACAACCGGCAGTTTCGGGTGTGCCCGCGGCCCATCTCGACCCAGATGGTGCCGGGGATGGCGATGGGAACGGCGGTGATCGCCTGGTGCACCGTGTCGGCCGTCGGCCCGTCGGAGTCCTTGCAGGTGTCGGGCCGGGCCTGGGGCGGCGCGGTCGGCTTCCAGCCGCAGCCGGAGGCCAGCAAAACCAGGCAGATCACGATGAGCCGACGCACGCGGTGAGCTTAGCGAAGACTGTGAATGTCCCATCGGTTTGGTCAAAAACCCCCTTCTGAGAAGCGTTTCGCGGGCAGTCCTGCGTAACCTCAAGCGGGACGGCCGGTCAACGGTGACCTGCGGTAACGCCTTCCACGGCCGCGAATTCCCCGGCGATTTCACATCGGCGCGCCAGCCGCTGAGAGGAAGAAGTAAACCGGGGGAAATTTCGGGCAGCGATGCCGAAACATGCCTGCCCCACAATGAACTCACCCGAGACAGAGCTAACTCGTGCGCACTCGAACCGAAGGGACGTAAGCGTGACCAGGGAGTCCATGGCGCCTGAGAACGCCGTGAACACCATGTGCGCTTACTGCGGCGTCGGATGCGGGATGGTGTTGCAGGTCACAACGGACCCGAAAACGGGCCGCGATCACGTCGCCAAGTCGGTTGGGAGCAAAGCACATCCGGCCAACTTCGGCCGGTTGTGCACCAAGGGCGCCACCACCGCGGACATGCTCGGCGCGCCGGGCCGGATGGACTCGGCCCATGTGCGGGCCGACCGCGGTGAGCCACTCGAGCCCGTCGACATGGATCGGGCGATCACCCAGTGTGCGAACCGGTTACGCGCGATCATCGACGAACACGGTCCGGACGCCTTCGCGATGTACGTGTCCGGCCAGATGTCCATCGAGGCGCAGTACCTGGCGAACAAGCTCACCAAGGGCTTCATCGGCACCAACCAGATCGAGTCGAACTCGCGACTGTGCATGGCCAGCGCCGGTTCCGGTTACAAACTCTCGCTCGGCGCGGACGGACCACCCGGGTCATACCAGGACTTCGACCGTGCCGACGTCTTCTTCGTCATCGGCGCGAACATGGCCGACTGCCATCCCATCCTGTTCTTGCGGATGATGGACCGGGTCAAGGCGGGCGCGAAGCTGATCGTCGTCGACCCGCGCCGCACCGCGACCGCCGAGAAGGCCGATCTGTACCTACAGATCACGCCGGGATCGGATCTGGCGCTGCTCAACGGGCTACTGCACCTGATCGTCGAGAACGGCCACACGGACCCCGATTTCATCGCCGAATTCACCGAGGGCTGGGAGGTGATGCCCGGCTTCCTGGAGCAGTACACGCCCGACATGGTCAGCGCCGTGACCGGCATCCCGGAAGCGGACATCCGCAAAGCGGCTCAGATGATCGGCGAGGCCGACAATTTCATGAGCTGCTGGACCATGGGCCTCAACCAGAGCACCCATGGCACCTGGAACACCAACGCCATCTGCAACCTGCACCTGGCCACCGGCGCGATCTGCAAGCCGGGCAGCGGCCCCTTCTCCCTCACCGGCCAGCCCAACGCCATGGGCGGTCGCGAGATGGGTTACATGGGGCCGGGTTTGCCCGGTCAGCGTTCGGTGCTATCGGACGAGGATCGTGAGTCCGTCGAAAACCTTTGGGGCCTTCCCCGCGGAACGCTGCGCACCGAGGTCGGCGGCGGCACCATCGACATGTTCTCCCGGATGGCCGACGGGCAGATCAAGGCCTGCTGGATCATCTGCACGAATCCCGTTGCCTCCGTTGCCAATCGTAAGACGGTGCTGGCCGGACTGGAACGCGCCGAGTTGGTGGTGGCCCAGGACGCGTTCCTGGAGACCGAGACCACCGAATACGCCGATGTGCTGTTGCCGGCGACCCTGTGGACGGAGTCCGAAGGGGTCATGGTCAATTCCGAGCGCAACATGACGCTGTTCCAGCCGGCGGTCCAGGCGCCGGGCCACGCGCTGCCGGACTGGCAGATCATCGCCCGGATCGCCTGCGAGATGGGCTTTTCGGAGGCGTTCAGTTACACCTGCGCCGAGGAAGTCTTCGAAGAAATCAAGCGGTTCTCCAACCCGAAGACCGGGTACGACCTGCGCGGTGTCAGCTATGAGCGGTTGCGTCAGAGCCCGCTGCAGTGGCCGTGCGCTCCGCAGGGCGGGGGCGACCGCAACCCGATCCGCTACCTCAATGACGGCGTCAGCCAGACGCGGCTGGTCCGCGAGGACGGCAGCGTGCCCCGGTTGGCCTTCCCGACGCCGACGGGCCGGGCGGTGTTCTTCGCCCGCCCGCACCTGCCGCCCGACGAAATGCCCGACGACGACTACCCGTTCCTGCTGAACACCGGTCGCCTGCCTCACCAATGGCACACCATGACCAAGACCGGCAAGGTCGCCAAACTCAACAAACTCAATCCAGGGCCGTTCGTCGAGATCCACCCGGACGACGCCGCCCGCCTGCACATCGCCGACGACGATCAGATCGAGATCGCGTCCCGGCGCGGCCGCGCCGTGCTGCCCGCCGTCGTCAGTGACCGGGTGCGGCCCGGCAACTGCTTCGCGCCGTTCCACTGGAACGACGCCTTCGGCGAATACCTGTCCATCAACGCCGTCACCAACGACGCCGTCGATCCCATCTCGAGCCAACCGGAATTCAAGGCGTGCGCGGTCACGCTGACGAAGGTCGCCGTCGCGCAACCCGATTCCGGAACCGAGATGCCGGCGGTCCCCGACACACCAGCATCCGCACCCACGGAGGTACGAGAAATCAGCGTGTCACAAGTCGACGCCCTCGGCGAATTGCTGGGTGTGACAACGCAAGCCAAGCCGGAATTCGACGAGCTCGGCCGCTCGTATCTGGCCGGCATGCTCTCCGGGCTTCGCTCTGACGCCGGTCGCCGCACCGCCGGTGTGCCTACCCTGCCGCCGAGCGCGCCGTTCGATGCCGGCACCCGGCTGTGGGTGGACGGCCTTCTGGCCGGATTGTTCTCGCGCGTCGACGGACCGGGGGGCCTGGCCGAGGCACCGCCGACCGCCCCGGCGCCGGCCGTCGAGCAACCGCCCGCCACGCCCGTCGACACCAAGCCCGCCGCCGAGCGCGCGCCCGTGGTGGTGCTGTGGGCATCGCAGACCGGCAACGCCGAGGAGCTCGCCGGCGAGATCGCCGCCCGGTTGGGCGCCGCGGAACTCCCGGTCGCGCTGCACAGCATGGATGACTTCCCGCCCGCGCAGTTGACGACGACGCGGGAGGTGCTGTTCGTCACCAGCACCACCGGCGACGGTGACGCGCCCGACAACGGCGCCGGCCTCTGGCGAGCGCTGACATCCGAGGGCGCACCGCGATTCACCAACCTCCGCTACGCCGTGCTGGCGCTGGGCGACTCCAACTACGACGATTTCTGCGGCCACGGCCGCAAGCTGGACGCCCGCCTCGCCGAGCTCGGCGCCACCCGCATCACCGACCGGGTGGACTGCGAACCCGACTACGACGACACCGCGGCGAAGTGGGTGGGCGACGTCATCGAGGCCCTGACCCGGACGCCCACCTCGGTCGGCGGGGACGGAAGTGTGACGACGCCGGCCCGCACGTCCACCGTTGCCGCGCCGCCTCGCCCCGGCGCGCCCGCCGCCGGCGCCTACAGCAAGAAGCATCCGCTGATCACCGGCATGGTCCGCAACACCGTGTTGAGCCGACCGGAATCGACGAAAGACGTGCGGCACCTGGTTTTCGACATGCCGGAGGAATCCGTGACCTACGAGGCCGGTGACGCGCTCGGCGTGTGGCCGCGCAACAGCGACGCGCTGGTCGACGAGTGGCTGTCGGTCACCGGACTGAACGGGCAGACCCCGGTCGAGGTCGGCGAGCACGGTCTGATGTCGTTGCGCTCCGCGCTCACCGAGCGCATCGAGATCGCCCACATCAGCCGGGATCTGGTGCGCTTCGTGCAGGAGCGCACCGGTGACCCCACACTCGCGGAGCTGCTGAAGCCGGAAAACAAACGCGCACTGGCGGATTGGACGTGGGGTCGCCAGTCCATCGATCTGCTGGCCAAGCTGCCCGTCTCCGCGTCGGCCCACGAGTGGCTGCGGGTCCTCAAACGCCTTCAGCCGCGGCTGTATTCGATCTCGTCGAGCCCCAAGGAGTGCCCGGGCGAAGTCCACCTGACCGTCTCCCCGGTGCGCTACAACTTCCAGGGCGTCGCACGCCGTGGGGTGTGTTCGACCTATCTCGCCGACCGCTCCCCCGGCGACCGCGTCGCCGTGTATCTGCAGCAGTCCAGCAATTTCCGGCCGCCGAGTGAGTCGGACACCCCGATGATCATGATCGGGCCCGGGACGGGGATCGCGCCGTTCCGCGGCTTCCTGCAGGAACGGCGCGCACTCGGCCACACCGGCCCCAACTGGCTGTTCTTCGGCGAGCAGCACGCCGCCACCGACTTCTACTACCGCGACGAACTCGAGCAGATGCGTGACGACGGGTTCCTCACCGAGTTGGACCTGGCGTTCTCCCGCGATCAGCAGCAGAAGGTCTACGTGCAGCACCTGATGCGCAAACGTGGGGCGCAGCTGTGGAGCTGGTTGCAGGACGGCGCCCAGCTCTACGTCTGCGGCACCGCGGATCCCATGGCCAAGGACGTCGACCAGGCACTCTGCGAGATCGCCGCCGAATTCGGCAAGCTCGACCCGGAAGCGGCGAAGGACTACGTCCAGTCGCTGAGCGCCGACAAGCGCTACCACCGCGACGTCTACTGACGCCGATCCGCCACCCGTAACACAGCGGAAACATCGCACGCCTACCGCCGAAACTTCGGCGTCGCACGATGCACTCGTAAGGTCGCGCGCCTGAAGGAGTGACGTCATCGTGGCTCGGGAGTGTGATGGACCTGATCGGGTCATCAAGAACGGCTGCCCGCTGCAGTGCCGGCTCAGGTACGGCGACGAACCCGCCAGTGACCAGGTCGATTGGGCGGGCCTGCCCATCAATCTCGACTTCGCGTTCTCGCGGGATCAACGCGACAAGGTCTACGCGCAGCATCTGCTGCGCAGGCGCGGTACCCAGTTCGGTCCGTGGCGCCACGGCGGGTACGTGTGCGTCTGCGACATGGCCGACGAATCCCTCACCGGCGGTTAGCGACACACCCGACGGGTGTGCGGAGCGGGCCAGCGCAAAAATCACCGTGGTTGAAACGCTGCGATGCTTCGGCGACCGAACGGATTGCCCGCGCTGAGCTGCGCCAAACCGCCCATTGAGGTGGTGAGCGCGGGTTTCACACGTGTTCCGGCCGCGGCCAACGCCGGCTCGACTTGCGCCGCCAATCCGCTTTCGGGGTACTAGAAAACGATGGTGGACGTGACGATCATCGAGACCTCAGGTCTGGGCGACCGCAGCTATCTCATCAGCGACGGCACGGTCGCCGTCGCCGTCGATCCGCAACGAGACATCGACCGGGTGCTCGAGCTGACGGGAGACCTGCGCATCACCCACGTGCTGGAGACCCACATCCACAACGACTACGTGACCGGCGGGCTGGCACTGGCCCAAGCGACCGGCGCCCAATACGTCGTTCCCGCAGGCGAAGACGTCGACTTCGACCGCCACGCGGTCGGGGACGGCGACCGGATCGACACCGGCGAAATTCATGTGGAAGTGCTGCTCACACCCGGACACACCCACCATCACGTCAGCTACGTGCTGCGTGACGATTCCGGCGAGGCCGTCGGCGTCTTCACGGGCGGATCGCTGCTGTTCGGCAGCACTGGCAGGACAGACCTGGTCGGCGACGACCACACCGAGGAACTGGCCCGGCTGCAATATCATTCGGTCCGGCGCCTCGCCGATGAGCTGCCTTCGGAAACCGCGATCTATCCCACCCACGGATTCGGCAGCTTCTGTTCGGCCACGCCACCCGACGGTGACGCCTCCACCATCGGCGAACAACGCCGCAGCAACCCGGCGCTGACCCAGGACGAACAGCAATACGTCGACGAGCTGCTGGAAGGACTTTCGGCGTTTCCCGCCTACTACGCACACATGGGCGTCATCAACAGAGCGGGCCCCGAAGCGGCGGACCTGTCGCCGCCCGAACCGGTTGACGCACACCAACTTCGCCACCGCATCGACGCCGGCGAGTGGGTGGTCGACCTGCGCAACCGCACGGCATTCGCGGCGGGGCATCTGGCCGGCACCTATGGGTTCGAGCTGTCGGGCTCGTTCGTGAACTACCTCGGGTGGTTGTACAGCTGGGGCGCACCACTGACGTTGATCGGTGAGGATGCCCAGCAAATCGCCGACGCTCAGCGCGAACTCGCCCGCATCGGCGTCGATCGCCTCACCGGCAGTGCCACCGGCGATATACGCGCGCTGGCCGACGGCACGCCGCTGCGCAGCTACCGGGTCGCGTCCTTCAAGGACCTCGTCGATGTGCTCGATGACGACGCGGTCACCGTCGTCGACGTTCGCCAGCCACACGAATTCGACAGCGGCCACGTGCGCGATGCGGTCAACATTGCGGTGCACGAGCTACCGGAACGCCTCAGCGAACTTCCCCAGGACCGCGAACTATGGATCCACTGCGCCAGCGGCTACCGGGCGTCGATCGCCGCGGCGCTGCTCGATCGACATCAACGCCGCGTCGTGCTGATCGACGACGACTACGACAACGCGGAAAAGCTCGACATCACCTCAGGTTCAACGTGATCGAAAAGGCAGGCTAGCACCGCGATAGCGGGTAGTGACCAATTGAGGAGCCCACCACGGGAGGAATCACATGAGCGCACCGACCGCCGACGCCATCACTTCGGCCGAGCTACGCAAGCAACTCGAGTCTTCGCCCGCCCCACGCATCGTCGACGTGCGGACACCCGCGGAGTTCGAAACGTCCCACATCTCCGGGTCCTACAACGTGCCCCTGGACGTACTGGACGAACACACCCGTGAGGTCGCCCAGCTCTTGGACGGGGACGACGAGGTCGTCCTGGTATGCCGGTCGGGACAACGCTCCACCAAAGCCCAAACGCTGTTGCGGAACGCCGGTTTGACCGGCGGGCGCGTCCTCGAGAACGGAATCGTCGACTGGGAGGGGCAAGGCTTCGCCGTCGACCGCGGCGCCCAGCGGTGGGATCTGGAACGGCAGGTGCGCCTCGTCGCCGGGTCGGTCGTGTTGTCGTCCGTGCTGGGCAGTGTCGCGCTCCCCCGCCTGAAATGGGTGGCGGCCGCGATCGGTGGCGGGCTGACTTTCGCCGCGCTGACCAATACGTGCGCGATGGCCACGGCCCTGTCGAAGCTGCCCTACAACCGCGGCGCCACAACCGATCCCGAAACGGTTTTGTCGGCGCTCAATACCGCCGCGCGCTAGACGCTGAGGCCTACCGCTTAGGCGGGTCGGGCTGCCCGTACACCGCCACCACCACGGTGCGGTCCATGCTGTTGTCCGACCACACCCCGATGGTGTTGTTGGCGCAGTCGCGGATGATCGCCATATCGTCCGGGTTGTAATACCACTGGTTGACCAGTTCCAGGCTGCTGATCGCGATGGCCGGGTTGATCGCCACGGTCTCGGCTGCCCGGCCGCGGAAGCCGGCGGCGTTGACGCGGTCCTGCGGCGTGGAACCGTCCGAGCCTATGTCGCCGTTGATGTTTCGGTTGTTGATCATGTCATCGGCGTGCCATTCGGCGGCCAGCGTGAGGGCGTTGTTCCTGACGACGTCGTTGGTGCAGCCCGCCTGGTGCTGCATTGTGTAGACGGCCGACACCACCGCGCTGTTGAGCCGCTTGTTGTCGGCGTGCGCGGCCGGGGCCGCCACAGTGGCTGTCCCCAACAGCACCACGCCGACGGGCAGCACCCGGGCGCAACGGCGTACCGATACTTCCATCACAATTCCTCGGGTCACACCGGGTCGAAGCGCGAAACCAGCCATCGGCCGTTGACCTTGTCCAGGGTCATCCGCACAACGGGCTGGGTGTCGGTGGGAGCGCCCGCACCGATGGTCACGGTCTGGTCGACATACACCAGCGCCACGGCATGGGTTTCAGATGCCGAAACCGACGCCGCCGCATTGACTTTGGCGACCGACGAGATGTGCTTCTCCTTCGCACCGGGAACGACGACCTGACGCGTCAGCTCGCCGTAGGCGTCCTTGAACTCACCGGTCAGCCGTTCGCGCGCCGCGGCGAGGTCCTTGTCCACCGTGTCGGCGTGATAGGACAACAACGCGATGGCGTCTTCGCGGGCGGCCTGCACCGATTCGGTCCGGGCCCGGGCAAGATCATCGGCCGCCCCGGCCGACCACTTGAGGTAGCCCGCGCCGAGCGCCAACACCAACGCGAGGCCGGGCAATACGCCGTAGGCGAACGCCTGCGGCCACCCGATGCGCCGCCTGGTCCGCTCGGCCTTCGGTTGCGCCTCGGTGGACGGTTCTTGCGGCTCGGTGACCTCCGATTCCTGGTGTGCGTCTTTGGTTGCCGGGTCCAGTTCCTCGTCGGCCGTATCGACTTTCACGTCCTCGTTCAGTGTCGTCATGGCACGAACACCACATTGGAGACCTTGGCGTCATCGCCGACCGATCGGACCTCGATGCGCATGCGCCATTCCCGGGGCGCCTCTTCACCGCCGGCGGTGCGCGACTTCACCGCGACCGCCACCAGCACCTGGGCGGAGTCGCCGCGCTGGGATTCCAGTCCGGCATCGGTGACCGTCCCTTCCGATTTCGACTGTGCGGCCTTGACGACCTCCTCGAACGGCTTGGCCCGCTGTTCGAAGTCGTCGCGGAATGCGCCGGTGGCCAGGTCGAGGATGCGCTGCACGTCGGCGTCGACCTGGGTGTAGTTGATCGTGGTGAGGTTCACCGCGCCCTGCCGGGCCGTCGCAACGTACAGGTTCTGCCGGGCCTGCGCCTCGTGCTTCTGGTAGGCCCGATATCCGAGCCAACCACTCAGGCCGGCCAGTGCGGCCACGATGACGGCGCTGGCCACCAACGCCGTCCCGACGCGCGACAGCCGCCGCCGCTGGAGACGCTCGCGCCACCGCGCGAGCCGGCCCGCGGCCGGACTCTCATCACCGTCGGCGTCTTCGGCGTGCAGCTTTTCAGCCTGCTCGGTTTCGGCGGCGTCGACGTCCTCGGCGACGTCGATTGCCGTTGGCTCATCGACGATTTCCTCCGTCGTACGGATTTCGGGTTTGTCCGCCATGGTGCTCCTTAAAACTGTCAGGGTTGCGGGACAAGTAGTTGTTGCCAGTTCTTGGCACGCGGGTGGGCCAGGTCCGATTGGGTATAGCGGCGGCCGTCTGGCCCGATGTAGTCGCCGGTGGCCGGGTCATAGGTCGCGACGGCGGGCGGCGGGGGCGGCGCCGCGGCGGTGCCACGCGGTGGTGGCAGCCGCGGATCCTGCCCCGGCGGGTAGAGCGGCACGCCCTGGCCGGTAGTGGTGGCGTTCGGGTCGCCCTTCCAGTTGTAGCCGTCGTTGAGTGGCACGTACTCCTCGTCGCTTTCACACAGCTCTATCGTGGGCGCCCTCTTCCACGGCTTGCTCTCGCACGGAATGTTGCGCACCCCACGGACATTGAACTCCGAGTCCTGCGGCACCCGGCAGAACAGGTCCGCGGCCGGCCGGTCTGGCGCGTCGACGCTGGCCGGTGAGCGGCGTTGCTGCGGCGGCAGGTAGCCGGTGGTGCACGGTGGCGGCAGGTTGAGGTTGAGGTTGAAGTCCAGCTGGGCACCCCGGTACTCCTGCTTGGTGTTAGAGCTGGGCACGATGATGGCCGCCATGGCCGCGATGCCCTGCGGGAGCAGGACCAGGAGTTGCTCGATGTCATGGCGGTAGACGACGGCGATGTCGCCCAGGCTCACCAGATTGGCGAACAGCACCGGCAACGCCGGCGCCACCCGGTCCAGCATCGCGCGGCCCTCCTCGACGCCGGAAGTGCCCTGTGTCAACAGGTCTCGCACCGCGGCGTCCTGGGCCTTGAATTGCGCCATGATGGCCGCGGTGTGGCCGGCCCACGTGGCGATCGCCTCGGATGTCTCCACCTGCGAATTGAGTACCGCCGGCGACTGGTCGATGAGGGCGGCAAGCGGGTCGACGGTGCGACCCCCGGCGATGGCCAACGCGGTCGAGCCGTCGACGATGCGGGACAACTCCGGACCGAGGCCGCCGACCGCCCGATTGGTCTCGTCGATCACCGTGCGCAGGTTGTCGCGTGGAATCGCTTGCAGCGCACGGTTGGTCAGGTCGAGCAGGTGCCCGATGTCGACGGGCACGTCGACGTGTCCGGCGGTGATGACGTCGCCGTCGCGCAACGTGTGGGAACCATCGCCGTCCTTGCCGGGGGTCAGTTCGATGTACTGCTCGCCGATCGCGGATCGGCTGTGCACCGACGCCTGCACGTCGGAGGGCACCTTGACTCCCGATCGCATGGCCAGCACCGCGCGCACCCCCGTGGCGGTGACGTCGACCGACTTGACCTGTCCCACGTCGGTGCCGCGGTAGGTGACGACCGACGTCTCGTAGAGCCCACCCGATTGCGGCAGATCGACGGTGACCTTGTACTCCCCGATCCCGAACAACGTGGCGGGTAGCTTCATGAAGTTGAATGCCATTGCGCCACAGGAGACGACGGTCACCAGCGTCAGGATTGACAACTGGATCCACGTCCGGCGATTCAACCGAAGCATTCAGTATCCCCCGAAATGGTACGGATAGGTCAGCGGGTTACCCCCGGTGACCGGGCTCGGCTGCATGCCGATGGTGCGACCCCACTGCAGTTCGAGCTGGGTGAGGTTGCCTTCCCAGCGCGAGCCGGTGAACAACCCTTGGTCGATGCGGCTCAACGTCAGATCGACGATCAGGGTGAGGTTGGCGTAGTCGCCGCGGAACCAGTTCCGCACGGTGGATGCCGGCCACGGGTAGGTCGCCAGGCCGTCCAGACCCTTAGTGAGGGAGGGGCCGGCATCGGCGAGCGAGCGCAGCACCGGCGCGATATTGCGCAGGTTGTTCACCAGCGATTCCTTGCTCTGGTGGATGGTGTCGGCGGCGATCGCGCTGAATTTGCCGACCTGATCGATCGTGTCGGCGATCTTGGTGCGCTCCTTGGCCAGAACGTCCAGCGCCTTGGGCACCGACGTCAAGGCCTTGTCCACGACCGTGTCATTCGCGGCAACCTGGCCGACCAGAGAGTTGAGATTCTCTGCGGCGGAGATGATGTCGTCGGTCTGATCATTGGTGCGCGCGATGAACTCATCGATCTGGTTGAGCAGGCTGCGCATGTCGTTCTCGCGGCCGGCGAACGCCCTGGCGACCGCCTGCGTGATTTCCTGCAGCTGGCCGATGCCCCCACCGTTCAACAGGATCGACACCGACGCCAGCGTCTGCTCGGTGGTGGGATACAGGCTCGCGCGCGACAACGGGATGACCGACCCGGCCTTGAGTTGGCCTACCGGCGCTTCACCTTTGGGCGGCGCGAGTTCGATATGCATCGAACCGAGCAGGCTGGTCTGCCCGAGCTTCGCGGTCGAATTGGCCGGCAGGTGCACGTCGCCATTGATCCGCATGGTGACCAGGGCATGCCAATCCTGCAGCTCGATCTTGGTGACGTTGCCGACGTTCACGTCGTCCACCCGGACCCGGGTGTTCTCCTGGATGGTGACCACATCGGGCATCTGCGCCTGGATCGTGTACGAGCCCGGCCCCCCGCCGGCGGTACCGGGCAGCCTGAAGGAGTTCAGGCCGCGCCAACCACACGCCGACAGGGTGACCACGCATATCAGCCCCAGGACCGCGGCCCCAGCGCGCCTCATGAGGGCCCCGTCGGCAGCATCAGGTTCTGTAGCACCTCGATCGAACTGGTCGTGTTCGACGGCGGCGCGGGCGGGGCCTCGGTCGGCGGCGGCTGGTCGGCCGGCGCCGGCTGCTCGGGTGCGCCATCCGGCGGCGCGGGCGCCTCAGGCGGGGGCGGCGGCGTGTACCCGGGCCGCAGCCAGTCCTCGCTGTAGGTGATCTCGCTGGGCCGCGCCTGCGTCCCGACGAACGGGTTGATTCCCGCCGGAATGTAGTTGTAGATACGGTTTTTGATGATCGGGTTGAGGTACTGCAGGCACAGCTTCGACACCCGCGCCAGGCGCGCCCGCGACGCCGCCTCGATCGAGCTGCAGATGAACTGCGGGATGTCGGCGAAGTTGTTCAGGGCCAGGATGCCGGTCATCGCGCTCTGGGCCGGCTGGTAGATGTTCAAGAAGTTCTGAAACACCGTCGGGGCGATGTGCAGGATCTGCTTGATATCGCCGCGGCTGTCATTGAGCGCCGTGGTGATGGAGCCCAATCGGTCGAAGGTGACGCCCGCCGCTTCGCGGTTCTCGGCCAGAAAATCACGCACGTCCGTGAGCGCGCCGTCCAGCGACTTCAACGCGTTGCCGACTTCGTTGGGGGTGTTGGACAGCAGCGTCGTCACGCCGGCCAGGTTCTGGTTGAACGAGGCCAGCAGATCGCTGCTCGAGTACAGCGCGGACACCAGCAGTTGCAGGTTACGCACCGTGCTGAAGATGTCGTCGGCGTGATCGCCGAGCGCCGAGATCGCCTCGGAAAGCTTGAGCACGGTGTCGCGGGCGGTGTCCCCCTGGCCCCGCACGTTGTCCGCCGCCGAGTCGATGAACTCGCCGACGGAGTTGACTCCGCCCGGGCTGGTGGGCTGCAGGGCGTCGGTGAGCTTCTCCAGCTGCTTGCGGAAGTCATCCCATTCGACGGGAACCGCGGTGCGGCTCAGGGGAATCGAGGCGCCGGCGCTCAGCTTCTGGCCGCCGGAGTACGCCGGGACGAGCTGGACAGCCCGCGACGTCACCAGCGATGGCGACAGGATCGCGGCGCGAGCATCCGCGGGGATCGAATACTGCTTGTCGACCGAGAACGTCACCTTGGAACTGCCGGGCTGGGGCTCGATCTTATCGACCACGCCGACGGCGACGCCGAGGATGCGAATCTCGTCGCCCACGAACAGACCGTTGGCCTCGGTGAAATACGCCGAGTACGTATTCTTTTCGACGTCTTTCCACAGCTTGTTGCCGACCACGAACGACGCCACGACCAGCGTCAGGATCAGGGTGGTGGCGGTTGCCTTCTGTAGGGTGCCCCGACTGATGTTCATGGCGAATCGAAATCGTGGGGCGAGGGCGGCGGAATAGTCCGGATGGGCGGGGTGGACGGCGGGGGCGACGGTGGCTGCGACCACAGCGGCACCGGCGCGTTCTCCGGCGGCACCGGCGGGGTGCCCGTGGGCGGGTCCACCACCTCCGACGGCAGCTTCTGGTTGGGGTCCAGGAATCGGTCGTACATGTCCGCATCGAGCACCGGGCCGCCGATCTGGCCGGGCACCAGGTTGGCGACGTAGGCCTTGAAAAACGGTCCCGAACCCAGGCATTCGCCAAAGGACATCGCATAGCGTTTGAACTTGGGCAGCGTCTTCTGGATGTCTTCCTTGCGGTTGTCCAGGATCTCCAGTACGCCGTTGAGCTTGTCCAGGGCGGGTTTGAGTTGGGTCCTGTTGTCGTTGACCAGCCCCGAGATCTGATGCGACACCGCGGTCAGGTTGTTCATCAACGCGTCCAGCGAATCTCGTTCATCCAGCAGGGCCGCCAGCAGCGCGTTGGAATTCGCCACCAGTCCGGCGATCTGCTGGCTGCGCTTGCCCAGCACCGTCGACACCTTGTTGGCGTTGCCCAGCAGGCTGCGTAGCTGCGCGTCGCGACCGTTGAGGGTGTCGGAGAACCGCGCGACGCCCTCCAAAGCGGGCCTGAGGTTGGCCGGTGTCGCCTTGAGGGTGTTCGCCAATGTGCTCAGCGCCGTGGACAATTGGGCGGTGTCCAGGCCGCTGATGGTTGTCGTCAGATCGCCAAGGGCGTCGGGCAGCTCATACGGCGAGGTGGTGCGCTCCAACGGAATGGTGCCCGACAACTTCCCGGCGCCGCGCGGCGTCAGCTCGAGCATCTTGGCGCCCAGTATGGTTTCGGTCTTGATCGCCGCCTCGGTGCGGTCGCCCAATTCGACGCCCTTGTGCACGGTGAAACCCACCCGGACCTTGGTGCCCTCCAGGCGAAGGTCGGAGACCCGGCCCACGCCCATGCCCGAAACGCGCACGGTGTTACCGGGTTTGATGCCGCCGGCCTCGGAGAAGTAGGCCGCATAGTCGTCGGTGTTCTTGATGAACGGCAGCTTGTTGTACTGGAAGGCGACGATGGTCACGCATGCCAGGATGACGGTTCCCATCACGCCCAGCACGAAAGGGTTTCGCTGGTCGCCGGATTTGACCTTGGGAATTTTCAGCCTCATTGCGGCGTGCACCGCCCGCTGGGCTGGCCCAACAGCTTGACGAAGATCGGGTTGCCCCCCTTACCGTTCAGCTTGAGCAATACCTCGCAGAAGTAGAAACCGAAGTAGTCACCGTTGAGGCCCTGCCGGGCGAGCACCTGGTAGATGTCCGGGAGATCCTTGAGCAGTTTGTCGACGTATTCCTTGTCGGAAAGCACCTGCCCCGACACGCGATCCGTCTCGTGGACAACGTCTTTGATCGGCTGGCGGGACTGGGCGAGCAGATCGGTGATCGAACCCGCGGCCGCATTGATGTAGGCGAGGCCGGTGGAGATGTCGTTCCTGCGCTGGGCCAGCCCGTCCACCAGCTGGGCCAGCTTGTCCACGCCGTCGGAAAACTCGCGATCGCGGGTGGCGAAGGTGTGCAGCACCGTGTTCAGGTTGGTGATCAGCTGGCCGATCAGCTCGCTGCGCCCCGCCAGGGTGGAGGTCAGTATCGAGGTTTGTGACAGCACCGACGCCAGCGTCCCGCCCTGCCCCTGAAAGATTCGCAGCAGTTGACCGGACAGGGCGTTGACCTGATCGGGGTCCAGGGCGCGGAACAACGGACGGAAACCGCCGATCAACGCGTCGATGTCGAGCGCGGGCGACGTCCGGGCCAGCGGGATGGTCGCCCCCGGCGGCAGCCGGCGTGGTGGCCCCGGACCCTCCTCGAGCGCGAGATAGCGGTCACCGATCAGGTTTTCGTAACGCACGACGGCCTTGGTGCCCTCGCTGAGCCGAACGCCTTTGTCCACCTCGAAGTCGACGGTGACGGTGCCGTCACGGTGCAGGCTCAGGTCCCCGACCTTGCCGACTTCCACCCCGGCGATCCGCACGAAGTTGCCCGACTTGAGGCCGGAGATGTTGGTGAAGATGGCGCGATAGCCGGTGCGGTCCTCGAACCGCAACTGCCCGAACACCGCGACCAGCGCAAAGGTGAACAGCAAGCAGATCGCCGTGAAGCTGCCGACCCGCAGGATGATGCTGGATAGTTTCCTTCTCATGGCGGCGGCTGCCCCCCGCGCCAGAAGTAGCGAGGCCCTTCCGAAGGGTTCTTGGTGGTCGGGAACCAGTTGGCCCACCAGGGATTACCCGCGGCCACGTTGGTGCGGATCTCGTTCGGCGCCGCCCCCCAGCCGGTATCGGTGACCAGCGCCCGCACCGGGAAGTTGGCGCTGGGGTCGGGCAGCGAGCCACAGCTCGGCTTTCCGCCCGGCCCGCCGGTGGCGTTGACCTTGGGCAGGTGTTTCGGATACCGGTACGGGTCGTCGCCGAACAGCAGCGCCGCGTCGAGGATCACCGAATAACCATTGCCGCCCAACGCGTCTCGGCCACCATG
>NZ_LZLL01000136.1:0-638 GCF_001669335.1 Mycobacterium sp. 1245852.3
GATCTCGTTCGGGACCAAGGGCGGCGAGATCGAGATGGACGGGCAGCGCATCGCCGTCCCGGTCTCGACCGACCAGATGAAGATGGTGGCCAAGCTGTCCGGCGGGCAGTCCTACACCGCCACCACCCTGGGCGAGCTGGAAAAGAGCTACAACGCCATCGAGAACGAGATCGGCTACCGCACGGTGCCGGGGCCGGGCAGCTCCGGCTGGCTGCGGCTGGCCGTGCTGACCGCCCTGATCGCGACCGCGCTGGCACTGCTGATCAACCGGCGCCTGCCCAGCTGACTCAGGCGGGCAGCCTGCGGTTCAGCAGGAGCCCGGCCAGGATGGCGCCGGCCAGGACGAACGCGCCGAGCAGCATCCAGGCCAGGCTGGCGTCGCCCTTCACGGTTTCGTAGCCGATCTGGCGCTGCAGCGTCGAGTACACGTTCTTCAGCGAGTCCAGGCTGTCGGCGTGGAACGACTGGCCGTCGGACAGCTTGGCCACCATCTTCATCTGGTCGGTCGAGACCGGGACGGCGATGCGCTGCCCGTCCATCTCGATCTCGCCGCCCTTGGTCCCGAACGAGATCGTCGAGATCGGCACGCCCTCGTCCTTGGCCAGCCGCGCCGCCGTGTAGATGCCGTCGTGCGGATC
>NZ_LZLL01000137.1:0-2828 GCF_001669335.1 Mycobacterium sp. 1245852.3
GCCGGCGTGCTGGTGCCCAACTATCGGATACTCGCCGCGCTTCCGCTGGCCTACGCCGTCGTCGTCTCCGGCGCGCTGATCCACAACAGGCGCTTGCGGTTACGCACCGACCTCTCTTACGGCGTGTACATCTACGCGTGGCCCGTGCAGCAGCTGCTGGTCATCTGCGGCCTGGCCTTCCTGTCTCCGCTGGCGTTCGCGGTGGTCGCCGGAGTGGCCACGCTGCCGTTAGCCGCGCTCAGCTGGTTCCTGGTCGAGAAGCGCGCGCTGTCCCTCAAATCCCGCTTCAAGCGCCGAACGCGTGGATGGGTTGGCGCACCACCGCCCGCGGACGCCGTTCCGGCCGAATAAGTCGCGGGAAGCCGTGATGATTCGGCGGTTGTGCAAATAATGCACAATGCTCGCACGATTTAAGGCGGCGGCGTAGTGCTCGGAAACGGGTAATTGAACATCGCCCGAGAAATTGCAAAGTCATGCATAATTACCCGAGATCCGGGGGCCCGCCAGACGCGAACTGAAAGGTATGGGTTCCGCGATGACGCTTGCCCGGACGAGTCAATCCGCCGAATGCGCCGTCGATCTTCCGGCGCGTTCCTCCCAACCGGGCACCACGGTTCGCCCCGTCGCGCTGTTCGTCCTCGGCATGGCGCGATCGGGGACGTCGGCGTTGACCCGGGTGCTGTCACTGTGCGGAAGCACCCTGCCTGCCGGCATGTGCGGTGCCGACGGCAACAACCCGCGCGGCTATTGGGAGCCACGCGCGGCCATCATGCTCAACGAGACGATCCTGCGCCGCCACGCCAGCAACTGGTACGACCCAACCCTGCGCCTGCAGGAGGAGTACGCGTTCGGCGCCGAGGAGAAGAGCGCCTGTATCGCCGAGATCGCCGCCTACCTCGGCACGCTGCCGGCGGCGCCGCTGGTGGTGATCAAGGAGCCGAGGATCACGGCGCTCTCCGGACTCTGGTTCGAGGCGGCGCGCCAGGTCGGCTTCGACGTCGCCGCGGTGATCGCGGTGCGCCACCCACAAGAGGTCGTGGCCTCGGCGGCAAAGTATGTCCAAACTTCCGCCGAACTCTCCAGCGCCCTATGGCTCAAATACAATCTGCTGGCCGAACGACACACCCGCGGGATGCCGCGCGTGTTCGTCGACTACGCCAACCTCCTCGACGACTGGCATCGCGAGATGAAACGGATTGCCACCACGCTCGAAATCGATCTGGACACCGCCGAAGAGAGTGCGATCGAGGAGTTCCTGACGCCCGATCTTCGCCGCCAGCGATACTGCGGCCCGGTGGCCGACCATTTTGGCACCGACTGGATCTCCGCGGTCTATGCAGCGTTGCGCGCGGCCGCTCAGGACGACCCTTTGCATGTCTCGACGCTGGACCGGGTTTTCGAGTCGTATCAGGCCAGTGAGCGTGATTTCCGCATGGCCTTCACCGAATTCCATACCCGGACGCACAGCGTGGTTCGCCGGGTGTTCAGGCCGTTCATCGTCAAGCGGATCCTCGAGCTCGGCGCGATGCTGCATCGGCGCCGGGGCGCCTGGGCCTAGCGTCGTGGCGGTCAGCGTCTTGACGAACACGTCGGTCTCGGCGCGGTTCGCGCCCCGCGGCCGAGATCGTTTGTTAAAGTAACCATGCTGTGTGCGCGGGAGTGGCCGCTGATCTGTCGGCACGGCCGCGAGCGCCTGCCGACTTGGCTTACCCGGATGGACGTTCGAGATTGAAGCCACTTTAGAAGGCCGTCGATGCAATTCGTCTGCGCGTCATCCAAACATCAAGTAAGCGACACGGATTCGTAAAAATGGTGTCCTGATCCGTCGGGCCGGGTTATAGTCCTTAGCGGGCGCAATGATCCGATGTAATTGACCCCGGGGGGCGAAGTTGACGGTCGCAAGGCAGACCTGACTCCGCATGCGGGAGCTCGGTAAATAATCTTCCCTTTTGTCAAACATGTTGTGAGGCCTGGAATTCAGGCTTCCGGTGATCGGTGCGCGCCCGTCGGTCGGCCCGGCATCGAATCGGAAAGGCATGGATTACAAGAGAATCCGGAAGTCGGCCAGGACGAGTGAAAGGTTTTCGATTCGCGATGAGATTGCCCCGGACGAGCAGGCCAGCCGAGAACGCCGCCGATTTCTTCGGCAATACCCGTCCGGTCGTTCTGTTCGTCCTAGGGCCGCAACGGTCCGGAACCTCGGCGCTTACCCGGGTGCTGTCGTTGTGCGGTGGCACGCTGCCGGCGGCGATGCTGGGTGCCGACGCGAACAATCCGCTCGGCTACTGGGAGCCGCGGGCGGCCATCTCGCTCAACGAAACAATCCTGCGCCGTCTCGGGACCAATTGGTACGACCCGTCATTGCGCTTCCTGGACGACGACGCCGTGGCCCCCGACGAGAACAAGGCCTGTGTCGAGAAGATCGCCGCCTATCTGTCCACCCTGCCCGCGGCCCCGCTGGTGGTGATCAAGGAACCCCGGATCACCACGCTCTCCGACCTGTGGTTCGAGGCGGCGCGTCAGGCGGGATTCGACGTCGCGTCGGTGATCGCGGTACGTCACCCGCAGGAGGTCATCTCGTCGATCGTCAAGTCCTGGCACGTCTCTCCCGCGCTCGCGAGTGCCCTGTGGCTGAAATGCAACATCCTCGCCGAGCGAAACACTCGCGGCGTGCCACGCGTATTCGTCGACTATGCGAATCTTCTCGATGACTGGCGCCGGGAGATGAAGCGCATTTCCACCGAGCTGCCGGTCGAATTGCACACCCAGGACGAGGACGCGATCGAACAGTTCATCACCCCCGGTCTGCATCGCCAGCGGCACCGCGG
>NZ_LZLL01000138.1:0-5888 GCF_001669335.1 Mycobacterium sp. 1245852.3
CGGCGTGAAATTCAGCACCCCGGACAGGTGACCGTCGACGAAAATCCACGTCAGGATGCCCATCGTCGACCCCAGCGTGAGCGCGCTCATCAGCACCGCCTTGATCGGCAGCACCACCGAGCCGAACGCCAGGAACATCAGCAGCAGCGTCGCGCCCAGCAGCAGCACCAGCATCAGCGGCGCCTTGGCGAACAGGCTGTGGATGCTGTCCTGCTCGAGTGCCGGCGTGCCGCCGACATACAGGTTCAGGCCCTTCGGCGGGTTCACCGCCCGAAGTTCGGCGATCTTCTTTTCGGCGTCATTCTTGTTGAGCAGGCCGTTCTGGATCACCCGCACCGAGCCGTCCTTAGGCACCGTGGTCCCGTTCGGGCCCGCGACGCAGGGGTTCCCGGCGATGGTCGGACACGGCCGTTCCTGCCAGGTCTTGTCGGTGAAACCGCCGATCGAGGAAATCCGGTTGCGGATGTCGGCGACCTGCTGGTCGGTCACCTTGCTGTGGTTGTCGCTCTGGATCACCACGGTCAGCTGCTCGGTGCGGTAGCCGGGGAACTGCTTGTCGAAGTGCTCCTGCGCCAGGCGCACGGGGTTGTCGGGCGGCAGGTACTTCTCGCTCATCCCGCCGAACGACAGGTTGCCCAGCGGGATGACCAGCAGGATCATGCCGACCGCGATCGGGATGGCGAACGCCAGCGGCTTTTTCATCACCCAGTTGACCAGCTTGCCCCAGAAGCCGGCCTCGACCTCTTCGCGCGTCTTGGTCTTCTGCAGCCGGTCGGCCAGCCAGTTCAGATAGGCCCGCGAGTACTTCCAGTTCCGCAGGAACGGCACCCGGAACGCGGTCCGCACGCCCAGCGCGTCGACGTGGCGGCCGAGGATGCCCAGGCAGGCCGGCAGGAAGGTGATCGACAGCAAGGCGGCGAGACCCACCGCGGCGAAGATCGCGTAGGTCAACGAGTGCACGAAGCCCTGCGGAAGCACCAGCAGGCTGGCGCTGGAGGCGATGATCAGCACCGCGGAGAAGGTCACGGTGCGCCCGGCCGTCATCACGGTTCTTCGCACCGCGGCCTCGGTGTCGTAGCCCTCGGCGATCTCCTCCCGGAACCGGCTCACCACGAATAGCCCGTAGTCGATCGCGATGCCCAGGCCGATCAGGGATACCACCGGCTGGGCGAAATAGTGCACGGGCCCGAACACGGCGACCAGCCGCAGGATGCCCAGCGAGCCGGCGATGCTCAGGCCGCCCACGATGGCCGGCAGGCCGGCGGCGACCGCGCCCCCGAAGACGAGGAACAGGACCACCGCCACCATCGGCACCGCAAGGACCTCCATGCGGCGCTGGTCGGTGGCGATGGTGCCCGTCAGGGCGTTGGCGATCGGCTCGAGACCGGCGAGTTGCACGGTGCCGCCGTTGAGCTTCTGCAGATCCGGGGCGATGGCCTTGTAGTTGTTGAGGATGCTGTCGTCGTCGTCACCCTTCAGCGGGATGGACACGAAGGTGTGCTTCCTGTCCTCGCTCACCATCCCCTTGATCACCGGGTTGGTGCTGTCGGGCGCCGCAAGCCAGCCGGCCCACCCGACGACCTGGTCGGGGTGATCGGTCTTGAACTTGTTGAGCTCGGCGACGAGCTTGTCCCGCCACGCCGCGTCATCGACCGTTTTTCCGTTGGGAGCGGTGAAGGTGGCCACCACGTGGCTGGTGCGGTCGCGGCCGTAGGTCTGGTCGCCCAGCACCGACGCCTTCACCGATTGGCTGCCGTCGTCGTAGAAGCCGCTCTGTGTAACATGCTTGCCCAGGCTGATTCCGAAGACGCCACCCAGCAGACACAGAGCTACCGTGACCCCGATCACGATGTACCGATACCGGTACACAGTTCGACCCCACCAGGCGAACACGCAAGCTCCTTACTGGATCGTTAACGACCCGCGCGGCATCTTTCGGTTTTTCAAGCCAGTGTCACACACGCGCGGTCAACAGCGCGGACAGCGGCCGGAACGGCTGCAGCCACGCTCCCTGGTCAGGCAGCGAATCTAGGCCGATCCGCGGCAACGGTTCCCGGAAGACACCAGCGATATCCTCCAGATCAACGAAGTCCAAGGTATCCGACGCTAGCGCCCAACTCGCATGTTCGCGAAATCCGATCACCTGGACGCTGACCCCGGTTCGGGCGATGTCCTCCAGCGGGTGGCGAAAAGCCTGACCGTCCGCGGAGGCCACCACCAGCGCCGCCAACCCCTCGGTGCGCCGCAGTTCGATGTGGGCCAGCATGTCGCGGTCGACGTCGCTGTCCTCGTCGATCTTCGGCTTGGCGAACACCGCGAACCCCACGTTACGGAGCGCGTCCACCCAGGGCCGGACGACATCGGCGCTGCCCGGCGCGATGTTGGTGAAGACGGTGGCCTCGGGTTCCACCACGACGCCGGGGCGGGTGGCGCTGACCTCGGCCGTGCGCGCCAACAACCAGCGTCCCAGGGCGTCGAACCGCGGGCGCTCCAGAGCCGTCGGGCGCCGGCCCAGGATGGAGCCCAGGCCCATGTCGAGGTTGGGCGCGTCCCACACCAGCAACACCCGTCCCCCCGGGGGAGGGAAGTCGCCCAACGCGTCGCCGGTCAGCACCGCCGGCGGCGCGACGGGTTCGGCCCCCGCCGCGGTCTCTTCGGTCAGGCTCATGGTCATCGCCTACTCATCGTCTAAGCCAAATGAACTCGGTGACGGCGCTGCCCGCTTCTTGAGCCTTCGTCTCGTACTTGGTGGTCGGGCGCGTGACCGAGATCGCCAGCGCATCGTCGGGATCGGCCGGGCGCAGCCGGGGTTCGCCCGCGCCGACCTCGGCGATGTGCTCGGCGTAGCCGGCGTGGTCCGTCGCAACGTGCAGGACACCACCAGGGAGTAGCCGGTCGGCTATCAAGCCAATCGTGCCCGGCTGTAGGAACCTGCGTTTGTGGTGCCGCGCCTTCGGCCACGGGTCGGGGAAGAAGACGCGGACCCCGGTCAGCGACGCCGGCGCGATGAGGCGTTGCAGGACGTCGACGGCGTTGCCGCGGATCAGCCGGATGTTGCTCACCTTGTCGCGGTCGATCCCGCACAGCAGCTGCGCCAGCCCACGCCGGTAGACCTCCACCGCGACCACGTCGATGCCGGGCTCCTCCTTGGCCATCGCCAACGTGGATGTGCCGCTGCCGCAACCGATTTCGAGCACCACCGGCGCCGGGCGCCCGAACCAGGCGCGGGTATCCAGCGGGGGTTCAGGGTTTTCGGGTTCGTCGGCCGCGGCGCCTATCGACAGGCCGAGCTCGGGCCAGCGGCGTTCCCAGGTCTGGCGCTGGGCATCGGACAGGGCCGCTCGCCGGGCGCGGAACGCCGTGGCGGGGAGGTAGCGCTGGTCGGGGCGGTCCGAGTCCTCCGAGGGCGTGTCAGCAGACATCGCCACCCCGCGCTGCGCATGCATTTGTCCATGGTGGCCTATAAACCTCGGATGTAGCCGCCCCTGGTCCGGATTGATACCCAACAGTTGCCTTGACCTGGTAACTGATTAACAGTGGCTCGCTTCTTCGTGACGCGGGTGCCACCATTCGGTGGGACCGCTCGGCCTCGGCGCAGCACGCAGTAGTTTCGACGCGGCCGCGACGCTGGTCATCCGGACCGAACAGGCGGGATATGAGGGGACAAGGACACCAGACTTTCGTCGGCGAGCTGGCGCGGTTTGCCGCCGGCCAGGTCGACCCACGCGTGGCGGCGATCGCGCAGCGCACCGCCGCACCGCTGCGCGTGGTTGTGGGCGGCCGCCGGGGGGTTGGCTGCCGCACCGTGCGCCGCGCGCTGGACGGCGCGGGACGCGCGGCGGGCATCGCGGTGGTGGGCTCCGAGACCGATGGCGAGGCGGACGTGCTGGTCCGCGTGCTCGCGGAGGTGGTCAAGCCCGAGGACACCCAGGCGATCGGCCAGGCCGCAGCGGGAGGTCGCCCGGTGCTGGCGGTGCTGAACAAGGCCGATCTGGCGGGCTCGCTGTCCGGCCGGGGTGACGGGCCCGTCGCGGCGGCGCGCGCGAGGTGCGCCGAGCTCTCGGCGCGCGTCGGCGTGCCGATGGAGCCGATGACCGGGCTGCTTGCGCAAACCGCGCTCGACGACCTGGACAGCACCCTGTGGACGGCGCTGTCGGCGCTCGCCGCCCACCCCGGCGCCACCGCCTGCTTCGAGGGCTCCTTCGCCGGATTCCTGGCCGCCGACGTACCGGTGCCGACCGACGTGCGCCACCGCCTGCTGGAGACCCTCGACCTGTTCGGCACCGCGCTGGCGGTCGCCGCCTTCCGGCAGGGCCGGACCCCGGCCCAGGTGCTGACCCTGCTGCACCGGATGAGCGGCGTCGACGGCGTGCTGGCCAGGATCGGCGTGCTGGGCGCCGCGGCGCGCTATCAGCGGGTGCGCGACGCCGTCACCGAACTCGAGGCGCTGGCCGCCGGGGGCGGCGCGCTGGGCGAGCGCATCAGCGGGTTCCTGTCCCGCGACGACACCGTGGTCGCGCGGATGGCGGCGGCCGTGGACCTGGCCGAGGCGGCCGGGCTCGACCCGGGCGGCCACCCGGGTCGCGGCGCTCGTCGTGATCCGGCCGCGCACCTGCCGCGGGCGGTGCGCTGGCAGCGCTACAGCCGCGCCTCGGCCAGCGAATTGCATCGCGCGTGCGGGGCGGACATCGCCCGGGGATCGCTGCGGTTGTGGTCCCAGGCCTGCGCCTCGTTGCCGGGGGATTCCTGGTGAGCGGCGACGCGAGCGACGATCCCGTCGCCGCGGTGGACGCACTGGTGGCGGCCGCCGGGCCGGGGCTGGACCCGCCGGCCATTCAGCGCCGCGACGCCGTGCTGGTGACCGGCCCCTGGCTGGCCGGGGTCACCGCGGTCGCCGATGCGCTGCGCAAGCGGCTCCCGCAGCACACGTTCGTCGAGTCGGCGGATCTGGGCCCGGGCGAGGTGCCGATCGCGGTGGTGTTCGTCGTGTCCGCGGCGGCAAACCTGACACCGTCCGACTGCGCGCTGCTGGACGCCGCGACCGAGCACACCGACGCGATCGTCGGGGTGGTGTCCAAGATCGACGTGCACCTGAACTGGCGGGACATCGTCGCCGCGAACTGCGACGCGTTGGGGACGCATGCGGGGCGTTACGCCCGGGCGCCCTGGGTGGGCGCGGCGGCCCTGCCCGACCTGGGCGACCCAGACGTCGACGACCTGGTCGCGGCCGTCTCGGCGCAGCTCGACGACCCCGATCTGGCACGGCGAAACAGGTTGCGGGCGTGGGAATCCCGGCTGGAGACGATGGCGCGGCGGTTCGACCGCGAGGTCGAGGGGTCCGGCCGGCGGGCCCGGGTCGAGGCGCTGCGCGAAGAGCGCAGCACCGCCCTGCAACAGCGGCGCCAGGCCAAAAGCGAGCGCACCATCACGCTGCGCGGTCAGATCCAGCAGGCCCGGGTGGCGCTGTCGCACTCCGCGCGCAACCGGTGCGCGTCGGTGCGCACCGAACTGCAGGAACACGCGGCGGGTTTGTCGCGACGCAACATGCCGGGCTTCGAGACGGACGCCTACGAGGCGCTGGAGGAGGTGGTCGCCGAGGTCAGCCGCGACACCGACCTGAAGCTCGCCGAGGTGGCGCAGGCGGTGCACGTGCCGATGGAACTGCCGCCGCTCGAGCAGCTGCCCACGGTCGATGCGGCGCCCCCGCCGCTGAAATCGCGCCGGCAGGAAACCTGGCTGATGGTGGTGCTGGGCGTCGGGTTCGGACTCGGGGTGGCGCTGACCTTGAGCCGGCTGATGAGCGGCGTGGCCTCGCGGCTGAACCCGGCGCTGGCCGTCGTCGCGGCCCTGGCATGCGTGGCGATCTCGCTGGCGCTCACCTACATGGT
>NZ_LZLL01000139.1:0-4783 GCF_001669335.1 Mycobacterium sp. 1245852.3
CCCGGGAGTTCTATCAGCAGTACCGCAGCAACGGCGGACACAACGGCCACTTCGACTTCCCCGGCGGCGGCGGCAACGACTGGGGCTCGTGGTCGGGGCAGCTCGGCGCGATGTCGGGCGACATCGTCGGCGCCATTCGCTAGCGGCGATCGCGAGCGCGGCGGAGCCGGGCGCTGCGGGTCGGCGCCTTTGGTGTAGCGCGTCGCTGCCCAAAAAGCGCATTCGGCAAAGCCGGTACCGTGTAGGGGGTGCAGCAGGGGTCGGGAGGACCGCGTAGCTGCGATCCACCGACTCTGCTGGCAGGAGAACATGGCTAAAAGCGCGCGGCGTAAGCGTCAACGCACCCTCGCTTGGATCGCCGCCCTGTCCGTGGCCGCCGTCGTCCTGTTGGGCATCCTGGCCGCTGTCACCCTGCTGCGCGGCCACAACTCCGAGCCCAGCGCGGTGCCGACCGGGGTGCTGCCTCCGTCGTCGACCACCACGCACCCGCACAAGCCGCGGCCCGCCTCGCAGGACGCGTCGTGCCCCGATGTGCTGCTGGTCAACGTGCCCGGCACGTGGGAGTCGGCGGTCGCGGACGACCCCGGCAATCCGACGCAATTCCCCAACGCGTTGCTGCACAAGGCGACCGCCGGCCTCACCCAGCAATTCCCGTCGTCGCGGCTGCAGGCCTACACCACCCCGTACACCGCGCAGTTCCACAACCCGCTGAGCGGCGACACCCAGATGTCCTACAACGCCAGCCGCGCCGAGGGCACCCGCGCGACCGTTCAGGCGATGACCGACATGAACACCAAGTGCCCGCTGACCAGTTACGTGCTGATGGGCTTTTCGCAGGGCGCGGTGATCGCGGGTGACATCGCCAGCGATATCGGCAACGGCCGCGGACCCGTCGACGACGACTTGGTGCTGGGTGTGACATTGATCGCTGACGGTCGCCGCCAGATCGGCGTCGGCAACGACATCGGCCCCAACCCGCCGGGGCAGGGCGCCGAGGTCACCCTGCACGAGGTGCCCATCCTGTCCGGGATGGGCCTGACCATGACCGGCGCGCGCCCGGGTGGTTTCGGCGACCTCAACGACAAGACCAACGAGATCTGCGCGCCCGGCGACCTGATCTGCGCAGCTCCGGAGGAAGCTTTCAGCATCGCCAACCTGCCGGCCACGCTGAACACCTTGGCCGGCGGGGCCGGTCAGCCGGTGCACGCCCTGTACGCCACGACGCAGTGCTGGAGCATCGACGGGGCGCCGGCAACCGACTGGACGCTGAACTGGGCTCACGGCCTGATCGCAAATGCGCCACAACCAAAACACGGATGATCAACGGCGGTGGGACACAAGCCTCAGGTGGCGGTTGACGGTAGCGAACAGCGGTACCTTGTGATTTGGTCTGCCGTAGGCAGGCCCGTAACATTAAGAAGAATTTAAGAGCTATCGGACCTTCGTCGCGCACCCAGTCGGGGTCGATGGTGGCTGGGCTGGCACATGGCCGGCGTTGCCCATCGGGTGCCGTGCGAGGTCCGGCGCGCGTGCGTAGACATGTAACCGTCGGCTCAGCCGGCTGAAGAACGAAGCCGTCGGCGGAGCCGACCAAGGAACACAGCGTCGGCCGAGCCGACCGAAAACAGGTGCGACAGGAGAGCGGAATGCCCTACCACAACCCGTTCATCGTGAATGGAAAGATCAAGTTCCCGGACAACACCAACTTGGTCAAGCACGTTGAGAAATGGGCGAGGGTGCGTGGCGACAAGCTCGCCTACCGGTTCGTCGACTTCTCCACCGAACGCGACGGTGAATACCGCGACATCGTGTGGCGCGACTTCAGCGCCCGCAACCGGGCCGTGGGCGCCCGCCTGCAGCAGGTCACCCAGCCGGGCGACCGCATCGCCGTGCTCTGCCCGCAGAACCTCGACTACCTGATCGCGTTCTTCGGCGCCCTGTACGCCGGCCGGATCGCGGTCCCGTTGTTCGACCCCGCCGAGCCGGGTCACGTCGGGCGCCTGCACGCCGTCCTCGACGACTGCACCCCCTCGACGATCCTGACCACCACCGACGCCGCCGAGGGCGTCCGCAAGTTCATCCGCGCCCGGTCGGCCAAGGAACGGCCCCGCGTCATCGCCGTCGACGCCGTCCCCAACGAGGTAGCCGCGACGTGGGAGCCGCCGGAGGCCGACGAGGAGACCATCGCCTACCTGCAGTACACCTCCGGCTCCACCCGGACCCCGACCGGCGTGCAGATCACCCACCTCAACCTGCCCACCAACGTGTTGCAGGTACTCAACGGGCTGGAAGGCAAGGAGGGCGACCGCGGCCTGTCCTGGCTGCCGTTCTTCCACGACATGGGGCTGATCACCGCGCTGCTCTCGCCGGTGCTGGGCCACAACTTCACCTTCATGACGCCGGCCGCCTTCGTGCGCCGGCCGGGCCGGTGGATCCGGGAGATGGCCCGCAAGCCCGAGGACGATCCCGACAGCGAGGTCTTCACCGTCGCGCCGAACTTCGCGTTCGAGCACGCGGCGGTGCGCGGGGTGCCCAAGGAGGGCGAGCCGCCGCTGGACCTGAGCAACGTCAAGGCCATCCTCAACGGCAGCGAGCCGGTGTCCCCGGCGTCGATGCGCAAGTTCTACGAGGCTTTCGCGCCGTACGGCCTGCGGGAGACGGCGATCAAGCCGTCCTACGGCCTGGCCGAGGCGACGCTGTTCGTCTCCACCACGCCGATGGACCAGGCGCCCACGGTCATCCACGTCGACCGTGACGAGCTGAACAAGCAGCGCTTCGTCGAGGTGCCCGCCGATTCGCCGAAGGCCGTTCCGCAGGTTTCCGCCGGCATCATCGGCGTCGACGAATGGGCCGTCATCGTCGACCCGGAGACCGCGAGCGAGCTGCCGGACGGCCAGATCGGCGAGATCTGGCTGCACGGGAAGAACCTGGGCACCGGCTACTGGGGCAAGGAAGACGAGACCAACGACGTCTTCCGCAACATCCTCAAGTCGCGGATCAGCCAGTCGCACGCCGAGGGCGCCCCGGACGACGGCACCTGGGTCAAGACCGGCGACTACGGCACCTACCACAAGGGCCACCTCTACATTGCCGGCCGCATCAAGGACCTGGTCATCATCGACGGCCGCAACCACTACCCGCAGGACCTCGAGTACTCGGCGCAAGAGGCCAATAAGGCGCTGCGCACCGGCTACGTGGCCGCCTTCTCGGTGCCGGCCAACCAGCTGCCGAAGGAAGTCTTCGACAACCCGCACACCGGCATCAAGTACGACCCCGACGACGTCTCCGAGCAGCTGGTGATCGTCGCCGAGCGCGCGGCCGGCTCGCACAAGCTGGATTACCAGCCCATCGCCGACGACATCCGGGCGGCCATCGCCGTGCGCCACGGCGTGACGGTCCGGGACCTGCTGCTGGTGCAATCGGGCACGATCCCGCGCACCTCCAGCGGCAAGATCGGGCACCGCGCCTGCCGCGCGGCCTACCTCGACGGCAGTCTGCGAAGCGGCGTCGGTTCCCCGACGGCCTTCGCCAAGTCCACTGACTGAATCTCTGAGGACCATGGCTGACACTGAGCACCCCGAAAACGACACTCCGGGCGGGGAGGTGCCCGCCGCGCCCCCCGCTAAGGGGACCGACATGACCGTGCCCGAGATGCGCGAATGGCTGCGCAACTGGGTGGGCCGGGCCGTCGGGAAGCCTGCCGACGAGATCGACGAGTCGGTGCCGATGGTCGAACTCGGCCTGGCGTCGCGCGACGCCGTGGCCATGGCCGCCGACATCGAGGACCTGACCGGGGTCACCCTGTCGGTCGCGGTCGCCTTCCAGCACCCGACCATCGAATCGCTGGCCACCCGCATCATCGAGGGCGAGCCCGAGGTGGCCGACGACGAGCTCGACGGCGCCGACTGGACGCGCACCGGTCCCGCCGAGCGCGTCGACATCGCGATCGTGGGCCTGTCGACCCGGTTGCCCGGCGACATGAACTCCCCGGACGAGACGTGGGCGGCGCTGATGGAGGGCCGCGACGCGATCACCGACCTGCCCGAGGGCCGCTGGTCGGAATTCCTCGAGGAGCCGCGCATCGCCGAGCGGGTCAGCACCGCGCGCACCCGGGGCGGGTACCTGAAGGACATCAAGGGCTTCGACTCGGAGTTCTTCGCCGTCGCCAAGACCGAGGCCGACAACATCGACCCGCAGCAGCGGATGGCGCTGGAGCTCACCTGGGAGGCGCTCGAGCACGCCCGCATCCCGGCGTCGAGCCTGCGCGGCGAGGCGGTCGGCGTGTACGTCGGCTTCTCCAACAACGACTACCAATTCCTGGCGGTGTCGGACCCGACGGTCGCGCACCCCTACGCGATCACCGGAACGGCCAGCTCGATCATCGCCAACCGGGTGTCCTACTTCTACGACTTCCGCGGTCCCTCGGTGGCGCTGGACACCGCCTGCTCGAGCTCGCTGGTGGCGACGCACCAGGCGGTGCAGGCGCTGCGCAACGGCGAATGCGACGTGGCCGTCGCGGGCGGTGTCAACGCGCTGCTCACCCCGCTGGTGACGCTCGGTTTCGACGAGATCGGCGCGGTGCTTTCTCCCGACGGCCGGATCAAGTCGTTCTCCTCGGACGCCGACGGCTACACCCGCTCCGAGGGCGGCGGCATGTTCGTGCTCAAGCGGGTCGACGACGCCCGCCGCGACGGCGACCAGATCCTGGCCGTCATCGCCGGTAGCGCGGTCAACCACGACGGCCGGTCCAACGGGCTGATTGCCCCCAATCAGGACGCCCAGG
>NZ_LZLL01000140.1:0-45470 GCF_001669335.1 Mycobacterium sp. 1245852.3
ACGTCACCGGGGTCGGGCGCGATCGAGTAATACGCCGTCACCAGGTGGGGCAGATCGACGAGATCTTCGGGCTGGGCCGGCTGACCGGCGCGAGGGTTGGCGACCATGGTTGTCAATTCTGCCCGTGTCCGCGTCCCCCCGGGCTGCGCCGGTCTGGACTTCGGCCATACGCTGCGTAGCGCACCGGCAAACGAAGGGAACCGACGCCAGTGGCTCAACGGGACTATCGCGAATTGGCCGCGGTGTTCGCCGGTGGTGCGCTGGGGTCGGTGGCCCGTGCCGCGCTGAGCACGCTGGCCGGCGGCGATCCGGCGAGTTGGCCCTGGGCCACGTTCGCGGTCAACATCGTCGGGGCCTTCCTGGTGGGTTACTTCACCACCCGGCTGCTGGAACGGTTGCCGACGTCAAGCTATCGGCGGCCCCTGCTCGGCACCGGATTGTGCGGCGGTTTAACCACTTTCTCGACAATGCAGGTCGAGACGCTGCGGATGATCGAGCACGGTCATTGGGCGCTGGCCGTCTCTTACACGGTCACCAGCATCGTGCTGGGCCTGCTGGCGGTGCACCTTGCCACCAAGTTGGTGCGCCGGGTTCCGGTGCGCCGATGACGGCCGCCACCGTGACGACGGCTCTGGTCTGGGTCGGCGTCGCGCTGATCGGCGGCATCGGGTCGGTCCTGCGTTTCGTCGTCGACCGCACGGTGGCGCGGCGGGTGTCTCGGCCGTTTCCGTTCGGTACGCTATGCGTGAATGTCAGCGGCGCAGCGCTTTTGGGCTTTCTCGGTGGCCTGGCGTTGAACAAGGAGGCGGCCCTGCTGGCGGGCACCGCCTTCGTCGGCGCCTACACCACGTTTTCGACCTGGATGCTGGAAACGCAGCGGCTCGGCGAAGAACGCCAACTCCGCGCGGCACTGGCCAACATCGTCGTCAGCGTCGCGCTGGGTGAGGCGGCGGCCTTCATCGGACAGCAGCTGGCACAGCAGCTTTGATGGCTGTTCAGGTATCGCGCTGACGCGGGACGTCCTCTGGAGTGCGGGGCAGCACGTACAGCGCCATCCGCCGATTCGACATCTGATGCTCACCGAGGAATGTGCAACCGCTGCGCTCACAGAACTTGCGCGCCAACACGTTGCGATGGTCGGGATCGAACATGATGCGGCGACATCGCGGATCGAGGGTGAGGATGCTGACCACCAGGTAAGGCAGCAGGTAGCTGACGTGGCCGCGCTCGATGTGGTCCAGATCGGCGACCGCGACGTGCAATCCCAGATCGTGCGGGTCGTGCTCATACCGTCGGGCGATGGAATCCTTTGCCGCCCTGTATAATTCGATATACGCGCGATCGACCCCGTCCAGGGTGGCGATGAAGGGACGCGAAAACGCGCCTTCCAATTGCGCCTGCAGATACCGATGCCAGCGCTGCACCGGCCAGTTGGACTCCCAGGCCTGCACCAGATGGGGCCGGCTCATCCACTCCGCGATCATTGCGGCGTCGGCGTCCGGGTCGACGACGCGCAGACCGTAGGGCTCGGGGAGGTCCGGGATGGGCGGCGGCGGGACGCTGCTGATCGCCTCGGGAAGATCGGTCAGTTCCCGCGGAAGGATGGGCTGGGCGTCACTCATCACTGGACTCAGCGCGGCTTGAGCAGCTTCGCCAGGACGGCCGCCTGGCTGATGTCCAGGTCGCGGGTCGCCGTCACCAGCGTGACCGGGCCCTGCTTGGCAAGCGCGCGCAACTCCTGCAGGGCGGCATTGCCGTGCAGCTCCTCCTTGTAGCGTGCCGCGAATTCGTCGAACCGGTCCGCGTCGTGGTGATACCACTCGCGCAGGTCCTTCGACGGCGCGACGTCCTTGCACCACATGCCCACTCGCGGATCGTCCTTGCGCACTCCCCGCGGCCAGACCCGATCGACCAGAACCCGCTGCCCCTCGCCGGGGCTGACTTCGTCGTAGACCCGCGCCACCTGGATGCGCCTTCTGGCGCTCATCCGTTCAGCGTAGCGATGGGCGCTTGTCGGTGGGCCGTTTATAATCGAATATATGTTCGAAGAATTGGCGGCGGTCGACCCGGCTGCCGACGAAGCGGCGCTGATCGAGCGCATCGCCGACTTGGAGTCGATCAAGTCTGCGGCGGCAGCGGGCCAGGCCCAGAGCGGCGGCGGCCCTGGATGCGACGCGTCGGGCCGCCGAAGCGGCCGCCGGGGTGTCCGCGGCGCGCCGCGGCCGCGGCGTGGCCGGCGAGGTCGCGCTGGCGCGACGGGACGCCCCCGCGCGAGGCGGCCGGCACCTGGGCTTCGCCAAGGCTCTGGTGTACGAGATGCCACATACGCTGGCGGCGCTGGAGAGAGGGGTCGTGTCCGAGTGGCGGGCCACGTTGATCGTGCGCGAAAGCGCATGCCTGGACGTCGAGGACCGCCGCGCCCTGGACGCCGAAATGTGTGCCGACCCGACGAGCCTGACCGGCATGGGCGATGCGCGCGTGGCCGCGACCGCGAAGGCGATCGCCTACCGGCTCGATCCGCACGCCGTCGTCGAGCGGGCGGCCAAGGCCGCGAATGACCGGACGGTCACCATTCGGCCGGCGCCGGACACGATGACCTATCTCACCGCGTTATTGCCGGTGGCCCAAGGGGTTTCGGTGTACGCGGCGCTGCGTCGTGAAGCTGACACCCGCGGCGACGGGCGGCCGCGCGGGCAGGTGATGGCGGATACGCTGGTGGAACGAGTCACCGGGCGCTGCGCGACGGTCCCTACGCCGATCGCGGTCAACCTGGTGCTGTCCGACGAAACGCTGCTCGGCGGCGGCAATGCACCGGCCGACGTCTGCGGCTACGGTCCCATTCCCGCCGCGGTCGCGCGGAGCATGGTCGCACAGGCCGCCACCGACGATCGTGTGCGAGCGACCCTGCGCAGGCTCTACACGCATCCCCGAGCGGGGGCACTGGTGGCCATGGAATCACGGGCACGACTTTTCCCGCGCGCCCTCGCCGCGTTCATCGGGTTGCGCGATCAACGCTGCCGCACGCCCTACTGCGACGCGCCGATCCGGCATCGCGACCACGCACAGCCGTGGGCCGACAGCGGCCTCACCACCGCAGACAATGGCCTGGGCCTGTGCGAGCGCTGCAACTTCGTCAAGGAGAACGCGGGGTGGAAGGTTAGCACCGGTGTTGACGAAAACCACACGCACACCGCGCTTGTCACGACACCGACCGGCAAAACCTACCGGTCGGCGGCCCCAGCGCGTGGGCCCACGATCACCGTCAGCAAGCTGGAGATCCGCGTCGGTGTCGCGCTCGCGCGACACGCCGCATAGCGCTCAGTAGTGATAGGTGTCCGACGGCGCCGGCGAATGGTCCCGTTCTTCGTCGTCGAATTCCGACGATTCGATGCCGTACGCCCGGGCGAGCTCGAGAATCTTGGTCGCCCGGGCGATGCGCGGGAGGTCGGAGCCGTTGCGGATCTCTCCCCCGTCACGCTCGAACTCAGCGAAAAACTCTTTAGCCCACGAGATTTCGTCGTGTGAGGGTGACAGGCCCTCGTTCACCACGGCGCATTGGTCCGGGGTCAAGCAGATCTTGCCGGTCATCCCGAACTCCACGGAAACCGCCGTGGCCTCGATCAGCTTCAAAGCGTTGGAGCCGATCGTGGGCCCGTCGATGGCGCTGGGCAGGCTGGCCGCCTTGGCCGCGATCGTGAATCGCGACCGGGCATACGCCAACGTGCCCGGGTCTTCACCGAACCCCGTGTCGCGGCGGAAGTCGCCGATGCCGAAGGCGAGTCGGAAGGTTCCCTTCGCCGCGGCGATCTCGGTGATGCGCTCCAGGCCGCGGGCCGTTTCCACCAGCGCGACGATCGGCACGTTGGGCAGCCGTTGCGCCGTCTCGGTGACGTGGTCCACCGATTCGACCATCGCCAGCATCACCCCGCCGACCGGAGTGGCGGCCAGGGCGGCGAGGTCGTCCGCCCACCACGGGGTGCCGAAGCCGTTGATGCGCACCCAGTCGGTGTTCCCGGCGTTCAACCAGCGCACCACGTTGTCGCGGGCGGCGTGCTTGTCCTTGGGAGCGACCGCGTCCTCGATGTCGAGCACGACGATGTCGGCGCGCGAGTGCGCCGCGGCCTGAAACCGGTCGTCGTGCGCACCGTTGACCAGCAGCCAACTCCGGGCCAACACGGGGTCGATGCGGAAACCGATGACGTCGTCGGAGTCCGGCGCGCTGCTGTTGACCTGCTCGTACATTCCCCAACCGTAGCGATATCGCAGACGGCTCGGCCGCCCGACCGAGCGAGAACTCGGGCCGGGCGGCCGTGCCACCTGATCGGATGTTCGAACTAGTTGATGCCCACGACCTCTTGCGCAATGGCCGCGATGCGCGTTTGGGCAGCTGAGACGACCCGCTGGCGATTCTTGTTCGTCTCCTCGTAGGCGATGATCGCCCGCACGTCGCTCGGGCTGGTGAGCTCCTTGACCGCGGCCGCCGCCTCGTTGACGTTGAGCTCGTCGTAGTTGGCGATGGGCAGCTCGTCGGCGTCGAGCACGCCCACCGCGGCGCGCGCCGAGTGCAGGGCGTCGGCGGTCTGCCGGGCGCCCTCGTTGCGAGTGACCTTCTCGGCCGCCTCGAGCGCGGCGTTGCGCGACGCGGCGAGCGCTTTCGTCGCCACATCACCGGCGTGGGCGCCCCTGCCCACCAGGTCATTGATCGCCGGCCGCGCCGAACGCAGTGCGTCGGCGGCGCGGTCGATTCCGCGGGTCGACCACTCAACGGGCAGGTTGAACAGTTTCACCGCGGTCCCGGTCGCCGCCTGCAATGGCGTGCGCCGCAGCGCGGCCGGACCGCCGAGGGCGTCCTCGGCAAGCACGGTCGTCAGCCAGGCGACGGTGGCCGAGTGCGCAGTGATCAGCCGCGTCGCCAGGCTTTCGATGTCGGGGAGCTCGGCGGCGACGGCCAGCGCCTTGAGGTAGCGCGAGCGGTCCAGCAGCTGGTTTTCCAGCGCCAGATCACCCAAAAGCGCCTCATCGAAAGGTTGGGCCTGCTCGGTCAAGGCCTTGACCGCGGCCGCGGCGCGGCCCAGGAACGGGCCGACCACGTCGGGGACGCCACCGAGGTCCCGGATCGCCTTCTCGATGGCCTCCGATCGCTCACGCCCGTTCGAGGCGTTCTGCGTCAGCTCCCGTTGCACCGCCTCGGTGCGTGCCTGCGCAATGCGGGTTTCGGCGACCTGGATTTCGGTGTTGGTCAGCTGGTGCAGTGCGCGCAGCTGCGCAAGCACTGTGGTCTTGTCCGATGAAGTCATGAAGATTTCGCCTCCTGCGTTGATTACTTGGATCGGCACGAGAGCGCCTTGTTTCTGCGGCTACCCATTCGCCGGGGGGCGCTCAACATCTGCGGCGGACGTGTGACACATCTCGCTTTTTTGGTTGGCGTCCGACCGGCCCGCCAATCGCTGCGGCGGTGGCCAGCAAACGAAAAAGGTCTGGCGTCGAGTTTCGGCGTGGTTTGCCGGGGTAGCCCACACCTCGCTACGTTGCGGCCATCGGTCGTGCGTCGCGTCATGCGGAGACTAGAGCATCCTGGTCCCGAAATGCGTGTCGATCAGTCGTTATGGCTCGATCAGCAAACTCACTAGGAGTAGAAATGCGTAAGACCATTGCAATCGTTTCAGCCACCGGAGCGCTGTTGTTCGGTAGCGCGGGTGTCGCCAATGCCTCCAGTGCTCCGGCGCCCTCGTCCACGACGACGACGTTGGCGGACAGCAACAACAACAATGACCAGCACAGCGACAAGACCGGGCTGTGGGGCCTCGCTGGCCTATTGGGCCTGGGCGGACTCGCCGGACTGATGCGCCGCAAGGACACGCCCGCCGGCACCGGCGTCGGGCCGGCCACCACCCGCGACCGCGGCGTCTAACTAACCCGCGCTTCCCAGATCCCCGTCGGACGTCCGCGCGGTTGACGGGGATCTGGGGACCCGCGCACAAACACCCTGTGCCGCAAGCTATTTCAGCTGACGGTCGAGTGCCGGCGTGCGTCGCGCACGGTGAGGCGCCGTTTGGCGGCCTGTGCAGCGGGTATGCCCTGGATCAAGCCGCACACAGCCCAACGTGCGTTTCCCACTCTCTCCTCACAGGAGGTACGGCGATGGCCGAGATGATCATTCAGTCACCCGACGAAGTCGTCGCGTTCCTGAAAGCCCAGCACAACCTCATCGAGGACATGTTCGATCAGGTGCTGCACGCCACGGACCCGAAAGCGCGTGAAGAGCCGTTTGCGGCCTTGCGCCAGTTGCTGGCCGTCCACGAAACGGCCGAGGAAATGGTCGTGCATCCGCGGGTGCGGCGGGAGGACGACGCCGGCGACGCCATCGTCGATGCCCGTCTCAAAGAAGAGCACGAAGCCAAGGAGCTGCTCTCGCAAGTGGAGAAGCTCGATATCACCTCCCAGGAATTCATCGACGAACTCCGCAAGCTGCGCGAGGCCGTACTCGAGCATGCCCGGCAGGAGGAGAACGACGAATTCCCCGTGCTGGAACGCGAAGTGGACCCCGACGATCTCAAGCGGATGGGCGCGGCGGTACGCGCGGCCGAGGCCATCGCCCCGACGCGTCCGCACCCAGGCGTGGAGTCGGCGAAGCTCAACTTCGCGCTCGGGCCGTTCGCATCCATGCTCGACCGTGCCCGTGACCTGATCGGGAAAGCGCTCGGATAGAGCACCCGGGTTTTCCGTAGGCTCGATGAGATGAGCGTTGCCCCGGATACCACCGTCGCACTTCAGGATCGGTTCTTCCGCGAGCTGCCGGAGATGGCGGTCCGCTGGCAGGCCGAGACGTTCCCCGAGCTGCGGCTGCTGGTGCTCAATGAGCCGCTCGCCGCCACACTGGGCCTCGACCCCGGCTGGCTGCGCGGCGCCGAAGGGCTGCGCTTCTTGGCAGGCAACCTGGTGCCCGACCGCGCCACTCCGGTAGCCCAGGCCTACGCCGGGCATCAGTTCGGCGGCTTTGTTCCGCGGTTGGGCGACGGGCGTGCGCTGTTGCTCGGCGAACTGGTCGACGGTGACGGACGGCTACGCGATGTCCACCTCAAGGGCTCCGGAGCCACCCCGTTCGCCCGCGGCGGTGACGGGCTGGCGGCGGTGGGGCCGATGCTGCGCGAATACATCGTCAGCGAGGCGATGCATGCCCTGGGAGTGCCCACGACGCGGTCGCTGGCGGCGGTGGCCACCGGGCGTCCGGTCCATCGCGAAGAAACGCTGCCGGGGGCGGTACTCACCCGAGTGGCAAGCAGCCATCTGCGCGTCGGCAGCTTCCAATTCGCCGCGGCCACCGGCAACCACGACCTGCTGCGCCGCCTCGCCGACCACGCGATCGGCCGCCACCACCCCGCTGCCGCCGAGGCCGAGAATCCCTACCTCGCCCTGTTCGAAGCCGTGGTCGCCGTCCAGGCATCGCTGATCGCCCAATGGATGCTGATCGGGTTCGTCCACGGGGTGATGAACACCGACAACACGACCATCTCGGGCGAAACGATCGACTACGGACCGTGCGCCTTCATGGAGGCCTACGACCCCGACACCGTCTTCAGTTCGATCGACTTTTGGGGCCGCTATGCCTACGGCAATCAACCCGTGATCGCCGGATGGAACCTCGCCCGGTTCGCCGAGACGCTGCTGCCACTGTTCTCGGACAACACCGAGCAGGCGATCGCGCTCGCCGAGCGGTCGTTCGGGATCTTCCAAACCCGCTACGACGCGGTGTGGTCCTCCGGGATGCGCGCCAAGCTCGGCTTGCCCGCCGACATCGACGCCGAATTCGCCACGGTGTTGGTGGAGGAATTGCTCCTGCTGCTCAAGCAGAATCACGTGGACTACACCTCGTTCTTCCGCCGGCTCAGCGACGCCGCGCGCACAGAAGCCAAGTCGGGCGCCGAACCCGTCCGCGGGTTGTTCGCCGACCTCGCCGGTTTCGACGCCTGGCTGACGCAGTGGCGGGCGCTGGGTCCCGACGCCGATGCGATGGATCGCACCAACCCGATCTACATTCCGCGCAACCACCTGGTCGAGGAGGCCCTCACCGCCGCGACGGCCGGCGAGCTCGGCCCGTTGGAACAACTGCTCGCAACGGTGACGCAGCCCTATGCCGAACGGCCGGGTCTGGAACGCTACGCCACCCCCGCCCCCGAGGACTTCGGGAAGTACCAAACCTTTTGCGGGACTTGAGTTTAGGATAGCTTGGCGAGCTCGGCCTGCAGCCCGTCCAGGCGTCGCAGCGTCTGATCGCGAGGCTCCGTTGGCAGGTCCACCAACAGGTGTGTCACTCCCAGATCGCGATAAGCCTCGAGGTTCTCCGCCGTCGGTTCGCCACCGTGAAAGTGGATCACCGGCACGTCCTGGCCGGCCACCTCGCGCAACTGCTCGAGCGGAGCCGACAGCTCCTTCGCCGATGGTGTCATCGACAGCCACCCCGCGTTCAGCCGGGCGATGCGCTTGAAGCCCGCCGGCCCGCCGCCAAGATAAAGCGGCGGATAGGGCCGCTGCACCGGCTTGGGCCAGCTGTAGATCGGGTCGAAGTTCACGAATTCGCCGTGGAATTCCGCCTTTTCGTGGGTCCAGATCTCGATCATCGCTTCGAGCCGCTCGTCCACCACACGTCCGCGAACCGCGGGATCCACACCGTGATTGGCGATTTCCTCACGCAACCAGCCGACGCCCACACCGAACCGAAACCGGCCCTGCGACACCAGATCGAGCGATGCCACCTCTTTGGCCGCGTGGATCGGGTCGCGCTGGGGCACCAGCGCGATGCCGGTGCCCACCACGAGTCGTTCGGTGGCGACCGCCGCGGCGGTCAGCGCCACGAACGGATCCAGGGTGCGGTAGTACTTCGGCGGGATCGGCCCACCGCTCGGGTACGGGGTCTTCGCGTCGACCGGGATGTGTGAGTGCTCGGCGAGGAAGAGCGATTCAAACCCGCGCTGCTCGAGCGCCTTGCCCAGATCGACGGGACCAATGCCGTCGTCGGTAACGAAAGTCAGCACACCGAAACCCATGACGCTTAGTCAACCGCATCGCCGCGCGGCTGTCAGCGCCACGTCGTTCCGGCGGCCAGTTGGCCGCCGTCGGTGATCGGGGCCAGACGCGCCATTCCGCGCAGGATCCAGGGGGTGCGCCGGGCCAGCACCGCCACCGCCCGGTCCGATCGACGCATCGAGGTCCGTGGGCCGGGCGTGGGTGCCGAGGCCAACTGCGCTTCCCGCGACGCTATGCCGGTGCCGTGGCGGTCGACGGCGACCAGCTCCCACTCGCCCGGTACACCGCGCAACTCGACGAGACCGCGCTCCCGGAAACCGATCCCGGAGCCGACCACCAGGTCACGAACCGTGCGCGACACCAGGATTTCCCCACCACCGGCTTGACCGAGGATCCGCGCCGCGATGTGCACGGCGATGCCACCGATGTCGGTGTCCATGAGTTCGCACTCGCCAGTGTGGATGCCGATGCGAATCTCGACGCCCAGTCTCTCGACACCGTCGCGCAGGTTCTCGGCGCAGCGGATGCCCTGGGTGGGCGCGTCGAAAGTGATGAGGTAGCCGTCGCCGGTGCTCTTGACCACGGTGCCGCCGTATCGTCGCGCGGCCTCTGCGGTGATCTCGCCGAAGCGCTGCAGGATCGCGCGCCATCGCTCGTCGCCGGTCGCCGCCACGCGTTCGGTCGAGGAAACGATGTCGGTGAACAGCACGGTGCGCAGGGCGCGGTTCGACGGCGGCGGAGTGGCGTGGCTGCCGGTGAGAAGCTCCTCGATCTCGGTGGCGATCTTGTCGGGATCGGTGAACCACGGCGCGTGATCGGTGCCGTCGAGTTCGACCATCCGCGCGTTGGGAATGTGTGCGGTGAGGTACCGCCCCGCCTGCACCGGGACGCCGGGGTCCCGGGTGGCGTGCACGACCAGCGTGGGCATGGTCAGCGTCGGCAAGATCGGCCGCACATCGATCTGGAACGCCGCTTCGAGTGTGGCCCGCGCCATTCCGGGGCTCGCGCACATCCGCTCCAGCATGCCCAGCTGCCGAGAGGACCGGACGGAGGGCAGCAGACATTTGAGGGCCTCGCCACTTCCCCACGCCGACAAGACAGCCCGGCCGAACCTCTGAAAGCCGCTGATCTGTTCTTCGGACGGGGTGTACTCCTCGCCGAGCTCGGCTATGCAGCGTGCCCGCAGTTCGGCCGGATCAAGATCGAGGTCGTCCCATCCCTGGCTGGGAAGGTATGCCGCCGTGCCGGTGAGGATCAGCGCCCTCGTCCTTTCCGGTCGCGTCGCGGCGAACAACATGGCGGCCGGGCCGCCCTCGCTCACGCCCAGCAGGGCGGCCCGCTGGAAGCCCGCGGCGTCCATGACGGCCTCGATCTCGGCGGCCCGATCGTCCAGGGTGCGGACCCGCGGCACCGGGTCCGACAACCCGACGCCCGCCTTGTCGAAGAGGATCACTCGGCAGAAGGTGGCCAGCCGCTCCATGAAGGCCTGGAACTCCGGCATCGCCCAGTACAGCTCGACATGGCTGGCGAACGAGCCAGCGAAGACAAGTTCGATCGGCCCGTCACCAAACACCTGGTACGCGAGGCTGAGACCACCGCAGTTTGCATACGCCGTCTCCGGCACGCACTGAGCGTACCGAGTGCATTCCGTTCTAGGGCAGCAAAAAATTAATGATTCGCTCGGGTATGTCAGCTCAGGGCGCTGGCGGTTCGGTCACCGCGCGGTTGGCCGGACGGCGGCTCGGGCGTACCGCACCCCAGAGGCCGGTGGCGACGCCGACGGCGGCGCCGCCCAGGCCGATGATCTGTTGGGAGGGCTTCAGCTCGCCGTGCACGCTCAGCCCGCCGACCAGGTCGGCCACGTCGGCGCCGGCGGACGCCAGAAACCAGCCGCGCGTGTTCTTACCGCGCAGCGCCGCCGCGGCGAGCAGCACACCGATCAATGCGTCGCGATAACCCATCGAGCGCAACAACAATTGCGCGGTCGGCGTCGGCTCTTCCGGGTCGCCCCATAGCTTGTTCGCCCGTAAGGGATCGACGAGGAATGAAACGCCAGAGGCGAGGCGGATGGTGCCTGCAAGAAGGCCGAACCGGTCGATTGACATGTTCACAGAGCCTAGGAGCAAACCGTCCCGTCGTGCACGCATTGCATCCGCACGTCGCTCACGGCGCGGGGCAGGAATCGGCGATCTGCAACGACGCCGGCCACAGCACCGTGGCCGCCCCGAAGGCTATGGCGTCCGCGCCGGTGGGCGACACGGCTTCGATCCGTGCCTGGATTCGCTGGGTCTGCTCGGGATGAAAGACGGTCCACGCGAACCCAATACACAGATACGGAATGGTCAGCCACACCGCCAGTTCGATCAGCGCGCCGACGCTGACCTTGTGCCCGAGAATGCGTCGGACCGGGGCCATCGCATGATCGATTCCGCCCATGAGACTCCCAGCTACCGAAGCACCAGTTTGAGAGCGTAGTCGACGACGGCGTCGAGATCACTGCCCAGATGCCCGGCGAGCCACTGCTGAGCAAGCTCGGCCATGGCACCCGTGTACAGGGCGGCGGCCACCTCCGCGGCCACCGGATCGGAATCCGGATTGAGCCGCCAGCCCTCGGTCAGCACGCCCTGGCGCAGCATGTCCTGCGTCACGCGACGGCGCGCGGCCAGCACGGGATTCGTGCGGGCATCGGTGAACAACACGCGACCGCGCCGCGGATCGGCCGACGAGAAGCCCAGCACCGCCGCGATGCCGGCGCGGGTTCGGGCCCCCAACGAGTCCCCCGCCTCCTCGATGGCGGCCGCGATCACCTCGGTCAGCTGCTCGCTCACCCGGTCGTAGACCGCGCCGAGCAGTTCGTCGGTGTCACCGAAGCTTTCGTAGAAGTACCGCGTGTTCAGCCCGCATTCCCGGCATACCGAGCGCACCGAGACGGCCGCCTCGCCGCCGTTGCCGAACAGGCGATAGGCGGCCTCGACCAGCAGCGCACGACGCTCGGCGCGGCGGTCCTTGAGCGGTATACCGGCCCACCGGGTGGGACTCGACATTCCTACAGCGTAAGTCGAGTGGGCTTCGGTCTTGTCACACTCGTAGCCAAAACTTATTCTGGTTACAGTCGTGACCAGAACTGCCGAGGAGCGCGCCGTGTTTCTGCCACACCAGATCGTCGGGCAGCTGATCAACAAAAAGTTGGACGACAACATGCGGCGGTACTTCTTTCGTGGCATGGAGTTCGCCGCACCCGTCGGCGATCCGGGCTGGTTCGGTCCCGACAGCGCCGTGTGGCGGGTGCATTCGCACCTGCCCGCCCTGATCTTCGGCCTGCAATGCGCCGCCTTCATGGAGACCCTGGACCCGTCGATCTATTGGATGGGGATGCATCACTCGCGGCTGATCAAGCGGGACAGCAACGGGAACCCGGTTTCGCATGTGCCCCAAATCGATCCGGAAGGCGCAGCGACGCGCCTCGGCCACTCGGTGGCCTTCTTCATCGGCACGGCATACGGGTCGACGGAAACCGCTGAGCGACTGGCGAAATCGGTGCGCGCGATGCACCACACCATCAAGGGCACGCGCCCCGACGGCGCCCGCTACGACGCCGACGACCCCGAGTGGCTGCGGTGGAACTATGCAACGGTGGTCTGGGGCCTGGCCACCGCACACGAGCTTTATCACCCAATGCCCTTGCGCGGCAAGCAACTCGACCGATACTACGGCGAGTTCGTCCGGGTCGGACACGCCCTGGGCGGCACCGATCTGCCGGCCACCAAGGCCGAAACGCTCGAGTGTCTCGAGTCCTACTTGCCGAAACTGGCTGTCACACATGGCAAAGCGATGGGTACCGGCCCCAACGTTCCCATGCCGCAGGCGGCCGTCGACTGGGCCATCCGTGACACCATGCCGAAGTGGGCCAAGCAGCTGCTGCAGCACCGCGACTGCAACATCATCGAGCGCACCGCCCGTCGCACCGCGGTGTGGTCGATCATCAACGGGATCAACGCCGCATCCGGCCCGGCCCCGGAGTTTCGGCAGGCCCAGGCCAGGGTCAAGGGCGGCACCGCCGTCCCACACACCCTGCCGACCTACGTCCTCGGCAGCGATCAGGTTCGCAGCCGCTCCGAGGTGGAGCGCAGCTTCCAGTCGGTGTAGCCCACACTAAGGGCATCTCACAAAACTCCCGGCCCAAGCGTCTACACAGCGTGACAGCCAAACGCCCCTTCGAGGCGGTGGTGGTCAACCACGGTCCCGCGGTGTTGCGGGTGTGCCGTGCCATCGTGGGGCCGGTCGACGCCGACGACGCCTGGTCGGAGACGTTCTTATCCGCGTTGCGCAGCTACCCCGACCTGCCCGCCGACGCCAACGTCGAGGCCTGGCTGGTCACCATCGCACACCGCAAAGCCATCGACGTCACCCGGGCCCGGGCGCGGCGCGCGGTGCCCACCGATCAGCTTCCCGAGACCGCCGGCCCGGCGGACCCCGGCAGGGACGACGACCTCGCCGACGCGCTGGACAGGCTGCCGGCCAAACAGAAGCAGGCCGTGGCCTACCACTATCTGGCCGGCCTGCCCTACGCCGAGATCGCCGCCATCCTCGGCGGCAGCCCCGACGCCGCCCGGCGCGCCGCCGCCGACGGCATCGCCACCCTCAGGCGCACGTACCCCGGCATCGCCACCACCGGGACAGGAGAACACCGATGAGCAACGAACAAGCGATGGCCCACGAGCTGGCGCGGATCACCGACGCCACCGCCGGCGATCTCGACGCGCTGCACGCCCGGCTAGCCACGTCCGCCGAACACCAAGGCATCCTCGACATCGCCTACCGTGTCGTCGACAGCCCGGTCGGCGCCCTGCTCATCGCGGCTACCGAGCACGGCCTGGTCCGCGTCGCCTACGCCAGCGAGGGCCACGACACCGTCCTGCAGAGCCTCGCCGACAGAATCAGCCCACGCATCCTGCTCGCGCCGGCCCGTCTCGACACGGCAGCCAGGCAACTCGACGAGTATTTCGCCGCCACGCGCCAAGAATTCAGTGTGCCGCTGGACTGGCGGCTCTCGGCCGGATTCCGCAACACGGTGCTTCGCCATCTGCCCGAGATCGGCTACGGCCACACCGCGAGCTACGCCGCGGTGGCCAGGCTGGCGGGCAACCCCAACGCCGTTCGCGCCGTCGGCAGTGCCTGTGCCACCAACCCGCTACCGGTCGTGGTCCCCTGCCACCGCGTGGTGCGCAGCGACGGCGCGCTGGGCGGCTATCTCGGGGGCGTGGAAGCCAAACGCATCTTGCTCACCCTCGAGGCCGCGGCGTAAGGGCGAAACCCGTTGCTGCATAACGTGATAGCGGCCGAGCCGACCGCTAGGCGGCGCCTGGGGTGAGCGGCGGAAGGTCGACGACCGGCGCCGGCTGCGCCGGCGGCGCCTGGTTCACGCGTTGACCCAGGTGCTGCGGGCAGTAGGCGCTCGCCGCGATCATGGTGAACTGCGCGGCGCCGTCGACCGTGAACCCGGGATTGCTCGACGACACGCTCTTGATGACGTCCACTTGGGGACTGCCCTGGTCCATCAGCTCACACGCCCTTTTGCCCACCCCGACGGCGGCGGCCGGATCCCGATAGGTGATGCCCGCCTGGTTGAGCGCGGCGATGAAGCTCGCATCAGGTCCCGAAGTCCCGACCGGGTCGGCGTAGGCGGGCGCGGCCGCGCCGACCAGGGCGGCGGAGCCCGCAAGCACTACCAGCATTCGCATCGCTTCATCCTCATATAGATCGGCGCCATTGTCCTGCCGAGGCCCTCCGACCCCGCATAACCGCGGTGAAGGTGCAAGTCGAGCGGTCGGGCGGCGGTTGCGCAGCAATCCTGACAGCCGCCTCCGATGTGGTACACAGTGGCTATGTCCGCGCTGCCCTATCAACCTCGTTGAGAGCCCCGGCATGCACGACGATCGACTTCTGATTCCCGGCCAGACCTGCTGGCGCGTGGCGCGTGCCGACCAGTTCGCCCCCATCATCGACGCGGCCGACTACTTCAAGCACGTCAAGGCGGCCATGTTGCGCGCCCGCCATCGAATCGTGCTGATCGGCTGGGATTTCGACTCGCGGGTGACGTTCGAGCGGGGCGAGAAAACCCTCCCCGGGCCAAATCAGTTGGGCGCGTTCCTTTATTGGATGGTGTGGAAACGCCCCGGCCTGGACATCTATGTACTGAAGTCCAATCTTCGTCTGCTGCCGGCCTTCGATGGGCTGTGGTTCGCCCTCACCCCGGTGTCGCTGCTCAACCAGATCAGCAGCAGGCGACTGCACTTCGCCATCGACGGCGCACACCCGATCGGCTCCGTGCACCATCAGAAGATCGTCGTCATCGACGACGCCGTGGCCTTCTGCGCCGGCATCGATCTCACCCTGGAACGGTGGGACACCCGTGCGCATGAGCACGACAATCGCCATCGGCGCACGGCGGGACGCGGCTATGGGCCGCGGCACGACGTCGGGCTGGCGGTTGACGGCGCGGCGGCGCGGGCGCTGGGCGAGCAGGCGCTGGCGCGCTGGGAGACCGCGACGAAACAATCGCTGAGCCAGGTCGAGGCCAAGCACAGCGCCTGGCCCGCCAAGCTGCGGCCGAGCCTGCACAACGTGGACGTCGGAATCGCCCGCACCGTGCCGGAGCTGCTAGATCGCCCCGAAGTGCGGGAGGTCGAGGCGCTCAACCTGGCGGCGATCGCGGCGGCACGCCACACCATCTATGTCGAGAACCAGTACCTGGCTTCCCGGACCATCGTCGAGGCGCTGGCCGCGCGGCTGGCCGAAGACGACGGTCCCGACGTCGTCATCGTGCTGGCCCGTAGGGGCAACAACCCTCTCGAGCGCGGAACCATGGACAGCGCACGGCACCGCCTCATCCGGCTGCTGTGGGAAGCCGACGAGCATGACCGGTTGGGCATCTACTGGCCGGTGACCGACGGCGACGGACCGATCTACGTGCACTCGAAGGTGTTGGTGGTCGACGATCGGCTGTTGCGTATCGGCTCGTCGAATTTCAACAACCGGTCCATGGGCTTCGACAGCGAGTGCGACGTGGCCATCGAGGCGCGGCCTGATGATCCGCGACACGACGAGCTGCGCCGCGAAATCTCTTCGTTCCGGGACGAATTGGTGGCCGAGCACCTCGGTGTTTCGGTGCGCAAGTTGACAGAGGCGATCGGCGAACACCAGTCGGTTTTCAAGGCGATCGAGGCGCTTCGCGGAGAGGGCAAGACGTTGCGGCCATTCACCGAGCGCACCGTGGCCAACGAGGCGGGTCCGCTGGCCGAGAACGACCTGATGGATCCCGACCACGTTCCGCGGTCGCTGACCCGTAGCGTGCAACGCTTCATCACCGGCCTTCGGGGCTGACGAGTCGGCGATTCGGGGTGTGGGCCGAGGCGAAATCGGCTTAGTGTGGGCAGAAGTGCCAGTGGACTAAGGACGAGCACCGATGAGCATCGACGACGAATCCGTCACCACGCTGGAGGATCTGCGGGGCGATCTGGCGCAGCGGTACAAGCGCACGCCGACCGGCGGAAGTTCGGTCGACAACGCGATTGTCGAGGCGGACATGGCGGCCCTGGACCGCGACGGCTACGTCATCTGGGAGAACCTGATCAGCGCCGAGCAGTGCTCGCAGATCCGCGAGGTGGTGCGGCCGTGGCTCGGGCACACCGGACGCAACTCGTTCGAGGGCCTGCGCACCCAGCGCATCTACAGCGTGCTGAGTAGGACCCGGGTGTGCGATCGACTTGTCGATGATCCCCGGGTGCTGGCGGTGCTCGACCGCTTGCTGATGCCCAACTACCTGCTTTCGGCGTTGCAGGCCATCAACATTCAGCCCGGTGAGGCCGCACAGCTGGCGCACCACGACGACGGCTTCTACCCGATTCCGCGCCCCCGCGCACCGTTGGCCGCCGCGACGATCTGGGCGATCGACGACTTCACCGCCGACAACGGCGCCACGGTCCTCTACCCCGGCAGCCATCGCTGGGGCAAGCGCCGACCCGCTCCCGGCGATGAGGCTTTACCGGTCATCATGCCCGCCGGCTCGTGCGTCTTCTTCGTGGGCACGCTGTGGCACGGCGGCGGCGCGAACAACACCGACGGTGAGCGCCTCGCCGTCACCGCGCAGTACTGCCAACCCTGGCTGCGCCCGATGGAGGCCTTTACCTTGTCGGTGTCGCGAGATATCGCGCGAACCGTTTCCGATGACATCCGCCGGATGCTCGGCTACAGCATCCACCCGCCGTTCGTCGGCAACGTCGACGGGCTGCATCCGTTGCGGCTCTTGGAGATTGAGTCCGGGCCGCAGTAACACCGTAGCCGCGCCACCCGATGCCGACCTCTCAATCCGCGCAAACCGCGGTTTGAAGCGCCGCTACCTGGCTATTCTCAGTCCTGTCATGACGCGTCGAGCGGGGCCGCCCGGCGAAGAAGCATCGGATTCAGCGACGGCCGAGCCCCGGAATCGCCTGCACCGCAACCACAGAATCGTGGCCGGTGCCAAGATGCTGGCCGCGTTGATCTCCCTGGTGGTGGTCGCGGTCATCGGCATCGCTTGGCACGCGTATCGCAGCGCGTCGGCGGGCATCACCAAATCCGAGGCGCTGGCCGGTGAACCGGCATCGACCGGAAGTGATCAGAACATTCTGATCATGGGTCTGGACAGCCGGCGCGACCAGCATGGCAGGCCGCTTCCACTCGACATCTATGACGCGCTGCACGCGGGCAACGAGGACTCCGCCGACGGGGATTCCGACGCGCTCATCGTCGTGCACCTGCCCGCCGGCGACGCTGCGGCCACGGCGATCTCAATCCCCCGCGACGACTATGTCGATCTGGCCGGATGCCCCACCTCGGACTGCCGCGGCAAGATCAAGGAGGCCTACAGCTACGCCTACCAACGGGTGATGACCGGCCGCACCTCCGCCGGCTCGCAATCGAGTCCGACCCCGACTCAAGGTCAAGACGCCACCGCGAAGGAACAGGCCGCACGGGAGGCGGGCCGCAAAGCCGAGATCAGCACCGTCAAAAGCCTTTTGCAGATCCCGATCGACCACTTCATCGAAGTCACCTTGGCCGGATTCTTCCAAATCGCCCGGGTGGTGGAACCAATCACGGTGTGCCTCAACGAGGACACGTCGGACCGCTACTATTCCGGCGCGGACTTTCATAAGGGCATGCAACAGATCAGCGCAGGCCAGGCAATGGCCTTCGTTCGACAACGCCGCGACCCCAACGATGCGGCGTTCACCGACCTCGATCGAAGCCGGCGCCAGCAGGCCTTCATCGTCTCGGTTCTCAGCGCGCTGCGCCGCGGCGGGGCGCTGTCGGACCCCAGCCGGCTGCGCGCCCTGTTGGACGTCGCCAAGCAGAACGTCGCCGTGGACGCCGGCTTCGACTTCGACGATTTGGTGCGAAATGCGTTGACATACCCCAATAGGCCAGTGGAGCTGTACACGCTGCCGGTCACCGGCTTCGGTCAACTCTCAGATGGCGCCTATGTGAACTTCATCGACACATCCACCGTCCGATCCATCGCACACAACCTGGTGGGCGCCGATTCGTCTACCGCACCCTCGACCACCAGCCCCACCACGGCGGCGCAACCGGACGGCGACGCGCAGAGCACCGCCGGCAGCGTCGTCCTCGACGTCGTCAATGCCTCGGGACGCCAGGGTGAGGCCGCAACTGTCCAAATGCTCTTGGCGACTGGGAAATTCAGCCAGGGCAAGGTGAGCACGGCCGACTCCACCACCGAGACCAGCACCATCACCTATGGGGTCGGCGCGAAGGTGGCGGCCACCGAGCTCGCCGACCAGTACGACATAACGGCGACCGCATCCGACAGCGTCGCCCTCAACACGGTGCGGCTGACCGTCGGGACCGATTTCTCCCGGTTCGACCAGACCCATCGTTCCACGTCGGAATCGACGACGACGGCAGCGGCACCGGTCACCACCGTGCCCGCTACCGGCGCCGGTACGCAGCAACCCGCCGTTACCAACCTCTCCCGCATGACCGCCGACGGCATTCCCTGCGTGAAATGACAAAGAGCTACGGTTTTTTCCGCGGCGCGGGCGTCGTTTCCATTGGTGCGGCGCCGTAGAGGTGCAGGGCCTGCGCCGCGGCTGTGGCCACCGCGCCCCGGAGGTGCGAGATCGGCGGGCTGCCCCGTAGGTGAATCGAGTTCGAGAGCAGAATGACGTAGGTATTCGACCCTGGGTCCATCCACAGCGTGGTTCCGGTAAATCCGGTGTTGCCGAAGCTGCCGACGGGAAAGACCGTCCCGCGCGGCCTGGAGAAGGCCGTGTCGATGTCCCAGCCAAAACCGAACAGGCTCTGCCCCTCGATCGCCGGATATTTCGGAGTGCGGGCTTGCTGGGCGGCACGGTTGGCCGCTTCTACTTGTTCCGGGCTATGGCCGGGCTGCTGCGGTGTCGTCATCAGCGCGAGAGTCGTCGGCCGCAAGGGGAATTCACTCGGGCGATCCGCCAGCCGATCAAGCAGCGCCTGGGCAAAGACGCCGACGTCGTGGGCCGTCGAGAACAGGCCGGCGTTGCCGGCCACTCCTCCCATGCGGCGCGCCGTCGGGTCATGCACCGTACCCCGAAGCAGCGCAAAGAAATCCGGATTCTTGCCCGGGTCGTCTCGGCTTTCCTCGTCGCGCGCTGTCGGGGCGATGCGCGGCAAAACGTTCGTGTTCCAGGTCCCCGCAGGACATGTCACGGGCGCCGACCCCGCTGCGGCGGGGCCCCACGCTACGGCGGCCCCGCGCACTACATGTGGTCCGCACGCTTTGTCCACCGGAAGATACCGAGTGTCTTGCAGCCCAAGCGGCGCAAACACATTGCGCTCGACGTAGGTGTCCTCGGTCTCGCCGGTCGTCTTTTCCAGCAGCGCGCCCAGCAGGATGTAGTTGATGTCGGAATAGCGGAAAAGCTCCCCCGGGCCCGACTGCAGTGGCGTGGTGAGCGCGCGATGAATGCCTTCGGCTTTGTCGGGTCCGCCCAGTCCCCAAGGGTCTGCGAGGTTGACGTCGATCCCTTCGCCGGAGGTGTTGGTCAGCAGCATGCGGACCGTGACCTTCGCCCGCTGCGGGTCGTTCGCCGCGTTGAAGTCGGGCAGATACTTCTGCACCGGATCGTCGAACGCAACCCTGCCCTGTTCGTAGAGCTGCATGATGGCGACCGCCGTGGCGAGACACTTCGTCAGTGACGCCATGTCGAAGATGGTGTCCTCGGTCATCGGCTCGGCCGGTGCGGGCGACCCGTCCAGCCCCGGCTCGCCCGCGAGCTTGCGCGACCCGTAGGCCTGGTGGAAGACGACCTTGCTGTCGTGCCCAACCATCACCACGCCGCCCGGGAGCCCGCCTGCCGCGATCGCGTCATTCATCAGCTTGGAGATGGTGTCGAATTCGGGGGCGGGAGCCGCAGTCGGCGCCGCCGCGGGCGCCTGCGTTTGTGCGGGTGTCTGCGCGGGCTGCGGTGGGCGCTCGGGGACCGGTGTGTGTGCCGTGAACGCCCACGGCGAAGCCGCGATGAGGGCGAGCAACACAATCGCGACGACAACCGTCTTGCGCAGCGAGGGTGGCCAGAACTTCCCCCTGCCACTGACTACCGGCATATCGCAAGGGTAAGGCGGGGGCCTGGCTGTCTGCAGTAGCGTTGGCGCCGGACCCGTCTCGCGACGCCCGGTTGCGACGGTCTTGTCGCGATGGAGCAAGCGGTGAGGACCCATCCCCGTTGATTGCCGGCAGGCGGTGGGGTGCCGTGCTGGCCGTCGCGTTGGCGGTCGGGGTCACCGCGACGCAGTGCACCGCCGCGCCGCCACCCCCGGTGGCCGGGCCGTCACCTCCCGCATCCACGGCGTCGAGGCCGCCGCCGGCGCCTGGCCATTCCGACGTTCGCCCGGTCACCGCCGCGGAGCTCGGAGCGAGCTGGCGACCTGGCTGCCCGGTGAGCCCGACGCAGTTGCGGCGCGTGGGCGTCGACCACATTGGCTTCGACGGCCAGACCCACCGCGGTGAACTGATCGTGCACGAGGACCTGGTGCCCGACGTCATCGCGATCTTCGAGCGGCTGCACCGACTGGGCTTCCCCATCGAGAAGATCCGCACCGCGGACCGCTATCCGGCCGCCGACGACGAGCAATCCATGGAGGACGACAACACGTCGGCGTTCAACTGCCGCGGCATCCCGGGAAGCGAACACTGGTCACCACACGCCTACGGTCGGGCCATCGACCTGAACCCACGCCTGAACCCCTGCGTCTACGCCGACGGCACTTTTCAGCCGCACAACGCAGCGGGCTATCTGGATCGCGGCCGCAGTGACCCGGGGCTCTTACACGACGGCGACCCGGCTGTCCGCGTCTTCACGGACGGCGGGTGGCGGTGGGGCGGCCACTGGACGGAGCCCATCGACTACCAGCACTTCGAGCGGCCCTGAGCCAGGCTTCCGGTAAGAATGGATGCATATGTCGCGATCATTCGACGTCTCGACCGAGTCGTCCGCCACTGTAAAGCAGATCCATTCCGCCTTCGGCCGCGAGGACTATTGGCTGGCCCGCATCGCGGCCGCTGACGGCGTACTCGTCACATTGGATTCTCTGCTGGTCGACGACGACGGCACGGTGACGGTCCGCACGACCCAGCACCTGGGCCGCCAGCTCCTCCCTGGACTGATCGCCAAGTTCGTCACCGGTGACGTGAAGATCGTGCAGGCGGAGACGTGGCGACCGGACGGTGACGGGCAGGTGCGCGGACACGTCAACGTCTCGGCGTCCGGCGGTTTGGGGTCGGGCCGCGCGGAAGTCTGGCTGGCGCCGACGGACGACGGGGGCTCGCAATTGCGGTCAGCCTTGCGGGTCGAGGTCAAGCTCCCTTTGGTGGGCGGCAAGCTGGAGAAGTCCATCGGGTCTGACCTGGCCAAGGGCATCCCCGAGATGCTGCGCTTCACCACCACGTGGATCATCCAGAACACCTGAGGCGTGGATCGTCGATCGCGGCCTTCGGGCCGGATGCTCCACGTTGATTTAGCCGGCAGCCGCTAGGGGTCGCGGATGGTCATCGCCAGTCCTGTCTACTGCGTCCGCGCGTCGGCGCCGAAGACTTCGCGGTGCAATTCGATCAGAGCGTGGAGTTGCTCGAGGTAGTGCCGCAACGAATGGTGGACGAAGCGGGCCGACAGGGTCGTGGTGCCGCCGTCGGCCAATTCCCGCAGCGTTTCCTGGGTCGCTTCGGGCTTCCCGGCCGGGTCGAGGGGCTGCTCAGCTGGCATCACCACCTCGAAATCCGGTGGCAGGTCAAACCGCCGAAGCCAGTCCGCCGCGGTGCGGATCGACACGTAGTACGGGCACCAGCCGTCCGCGAGGGTGACCGCGCGCCGTAGCGAACGGCGCGTGCGCCCGCCGACCCAGATCGGCATGTGCGCCTGTACCGCACAGGGATCCACCGTCAGCCCGTCGAACGAGTAGAACTCGCCGTGATACGCCGGCTCGTTGCTCGTCAGAGCCGCCCGCAGCGCCTTCAGGGCGTCGTCGCCGCGGGCGCCGCGATCGTCGAAAGGCGCACCGAGCAGGTCGAACTCCTCCTTGAGCGAGCCGACGCCGACCCCGAGGATCACCCGCCCGCCGCTCACGTGATCTAGTGTGCCGTAACGCTTTACGATCGCCAGCGGATGATGGTATCCGAGCACCAAGGTCATGGTGGCCAAGCGAATCCGCGTGGTGCGCCCCGACACGTAGCCGAACGTGGCCAGTGGATCCCAGTAACGCGCTCCGCGCCGCCCGGATTCGGTCGATGGGATACCGATGTGCTCGCTGCAGGTCATGTGGTGGTAGCCGAGGCGGTCGGCGACCTCGGCGGCCCGGCTGATGTCCTCGATGCCCGCGTCTTTTTCCCACTCCAGCGGTGCCCCAGCGACATTGGTGACGACCGGGGTGGCGATGCCGACTTTCACTGCAGGGGCTCTTCGCCCGCGAGGATGGTTCGGTGCATCAGTCGCCCGCTGTCCGCCGGATACGGCAAGACCCGGTGCATGGTTCCGGTGTTGTCCCAGATGAGCAGGTCGCCCGGCTGCCACTGATGCTGGTAGACGTATTGGGGCTGGGTGGCCCAATCACGAAGCCGGGCAAGCAGAGCGCGGCTTTCCTCTACCGGCAAACCGATGACGTAGTCGGACGTCGCGCCCAACAGCAGCGACTTGCGCCCGGATTGGTGGGTCCACACGATGGGGCAGGCCTTGGTGGGCGACTTCTGCCAGAACGCCACCTCGTCGTAGCTCATCTCCGGGGTGACGTAATACTGTGACCGCTCCGCGCTGTGCACCACCCGCAGCTTCGCTATCGCCTCCTTGTCGGCGTCCGGAAGGTCTTCGTAGGCCGCGTAAGTGTTGCAGAATTCGGTCTGCCCACCGGTGTCGGAGAGCTGCACCGCACGCAGCAGCGTGGCCAGATTCGGTAGCGGCTGCAAGGAACCGTCGAAGTGCCAGAACATCGAGCCTTTGAGATATTTGGCGCGCTGGTTGACCTTTTCGTCGAGGGAGATCTTGTTGATGCCACCCTGGCCTTCGTTGGCGACCACCGTGCCGAGGGTCTTGGCGATGGCGACTTGCTGCTCGTCGCCGATGTCCAATCCGCGGAAGTACACCACACCGCGCCGTTCGAGGACCTCGCGAATGGTCGAAGCCTCGCGCCCGCTCAGCAGCGTGTCGAGATCGGTTCTGATCTCGCTGCCGATTCTCGGGGTGAGGTCGACAATCTCCAGCTGTGCGGAGGTGAGGTCCATGATCTTCAGCTGACTCTCGTGAGGATGGTGTTGGCCGAATGCTTGACCCGCGGCTGCTTCCACAGCTCGACCGCCAGCGAGACGGTGATCAGCGAGTAGAGCAGGTTGCGCAGGTTGGCGACGTCGTCGGGCAGCGGCTCGGAGTAGTCGAACTTGTCGATGTAGGCGACGGCCTCCTCGGCGTGCGGAAACACCTCGTCGTAGAAGGCCCGGATTTGCTCCATCGAGCTGTTGACGCGTTTGACGTAGCGCTCGTGGCCGTCCTCGATCGCCCACTCGGGCACCAGGTGCTCGAGTTGCGAAAACTGAGGCGGCAGTGCGGTGTTCATTGCTGACCCGATTCGCCGGCCGCGACATAGTCGCCGACCACCTTGTGCAGGTGGCGCAGCAGGATCTCCTCGTCATTCATCGTGAAGTGGGTCAGCACACCGCTGTTGAGCATCGCCTGCAGGCCCTCCGACGGGCTGGCGTCTTCGAGGATGATGTCGTTGAGGAAGGTGACGGTGAGCTCCTGACCGAGCCGTTCCCTGTGCGTCTTGGGCGGCTGATAGAACATCTCGACTTCGAATACGTGCGAGTGCGGTCCGGTGGGCCAGTGGGCGTGGGTGGTGAACCCTGATGCGCCGAAAATGAGGACGAAGTTGGGGAAGAACTGGAACGAGTCGAACCCGTACTTCTCGGACCGTGTGGGATTGATCCCTGGAGGCATCGGTCCCCGGTCGAGCTTTTTGTTCCAGGGCCCCGCCGCGCTGGCTTCCATGACGCATTCAATCGGCTTGGAATATGGCGTCTTTCGCGATGGCTCACCGGCGAAAGAGAACATCCGATGCGGGCCGCTCAGTTGGTAGGCCAGGGCATCGGTGAACGGGTTCGGCTGGTCGAAGGCGTCCCTGGCCTCCGCGGTGAGAGCGCCGAACGACGACGCGTGCAGGTACGGTCCGTGGTAACTCTCGGCGAAGCTGTCGACGAAAATCTTCCAATTGCACTGCAATTCGGCCGAAAACCTGTAGACCTGGTGCGGGCCGTCAAATGGATAGCCCTCGATGCCGTGGGCCAGTTCGCCGAGGAAGGAACGCAGCGGCTCGGTGTTGTCCGGGTTGAGGTTGATGAAGATGAAGCCTTCCCAGACCTCGCACTGCACCGCCGGCACCCGGCAGCTGTCGGCGTCGAAGTCCAGCAGCAGGTCCTTGCGAGTGGCCGAGTGCAGCGAGCCGTCCAGCTTGTAGCGCCAGCCATGGAAGCGGCAGTACAGCAGCGGGGCGCGGCCGGAGACCTCTTGGAAGGGATCGTCTTCCCACAACATCTTGTTGCCGCGGTGCGGGCAGATGTTGTGGAAGGCGCGGATCACCCGGTCCTTGCCGCGCACGATGATGATCGATGTGTTCAGGAATTTGAACTCGCGGGTGAAGTAGCTGCCCGTGCGCGGGACGCGTTCGACCCGTCCGACGTAGAGCCAGGTCTTCTTGAAGACGTGTTCGCGTTCCTTCTCGTAGAACTCTTCGGACACGCAGTCTTCAAGCGACACCGGGCCGCGGCCGAGTTCGGGATATGCGTCGGTCCAGTGCCCGGTCGGGGGCTTGGCGACGGCGATGGGCTGGTTCATCCCCGTTCCTCCTACGTGGTGCGGCCGACGGTAGCAGTCGCGCGAGGCCCCAATAAGGTGTACGGACGCAACACCCTGTTGCATACTTGGAACACCGATGGAACAGAATCTGCCCTTTGACCTCGATGCCCTGCTGGTATTCGGCAAGGTGGTGGACTGCCGCAGCATCTCGAAGGCGGCGACATCGCTCGGAATGCCCAAATCCACGGTGAGCCGCAAGCTGACCAAGCTGGAATCCGACCTGGGCATCAAGCTGCTGCGCAAGAACACTCATCAACTCACGGTCACCGACCTCGGCGAGCGGATCCACGACCACGCGATGAACATCTTGGCCGAGGCCAATGGCGTGCGGGCACTGGTGGAGGCCAGCAAGCAGGAACCGCACGGGGAGCTGCGGGTCGCGATACCGGTGAGCCTCGGCATCGACTACGCGTCCCGGGTCGGCGCCACCTTCCTGCAGCGGTACCCCCACTCCCGGTTGGATATTCGGTTGGTCGACGCGATGGTCGACCCGATCAAAGACGGTTTCGACGTCGTGTTCGGTCCGGGACCGCTGCAGGATTCGACGCTGATCGCACGAAAAGTGTTTGACCTGAATCTGTTCCTCTGCGCCTCGACGGGATTCGTGCAGACGCTGCCGGAGCCGGTCACCGATCCGTTGCAGTTGAACACGCTGCCGTTCATCGACTTCGGCTTCTGCGGGCCCCAGAAGCTGGCGCTGACAAAGCTCGACCGACGATTCGAGCTGTCCCCCCGGGTTCGGGCGCGAGCCAACAACTTTCAGGTGTGCAAGGAGTACATTCTGCAGGGCCTCGGCATCGGTGCGATGCCCACCCAGATCATCTGCGCGGAAGAATTGAGACAGGGCACCATCGTGCCGGTCCTTCCCGAATGGGCGGTCGAACCCCTCGCCGTGCACATGATCTACCCCTTCGAGCTGTCCTTCTCTACCCTGATCAGCGCCTTCTACGACACGGCCTGTCAGATCATCGTCGAGAACATCGCCAGAGCCGAGACCTAACGCTCGTCGACAATGAGACAATCGCCTGATGTCCAGCGAATCCGCACGTCGACCGCCGGCCGCGCCCACACCGCCACGGGGGCAGGTCACGCCCGAGGACGTGGAACGGTACGCCGACGAGGACCAGGCGCGCGAGGCGCTGGACGAGCGCCGGCTCCGCGACGAGCAGCCGCCGCATCACCACTAGCCCTAAAAAGGCGCAGACTGGTAGCTATGAGTCTGGCAGAAAAGCTGCTCCCGCAGGTGCTGCGGGTGCACGACACGGTGTATCAGAAGACGAACGGCTGGATCGGTCACCGCACGTTGTGGATACCGAGCCTGCTGCTGCATACCGTCGGCGCGAAGACCGGTAAGCAACGCACGACGTCGCTGACCTACGCCCGCGACGGTGACAACTACCTGGTGGTCGCCTCCAAGGGCGGCGCGCCCCAGGCCCCCGGCTGGTACCACAACCTGAAGGCGCATCCCGACGTCGAGATCAACGTCGGCCCAAGGCGTTTCGCCGTCACCGCACGACCGGTGCTGCCCGACGATCCCGACTATCCGCGGCTATGGCAGATCGTCAACAAGAACAATCAGAACCGGTACAACGAATACCAGAAGCGGACGTCGCGACCCATCCCCGTCGTCGTCCTGGCCCCGAAAGGCTAAAGGCCGCAGGCCGCGCAGCTCAGGTCGCGCCCCTAGCCGCCCACATCGGCCCGGGCGCGGCGCCGAGGCACGATATCTCCCATGGTTGCCGTGTACCGCGCGCCGATGCGATCCCGCAACGATGCCGTCGACCCACAGGCCGCGATCGATCGCGCCCGCCGGCTCGGGGTGTGCGGGTTTGGGCAATTCGTGAACCGGCCGGGCGAACAGGAGCGGCTTGTCCATCGGGTCGACCGATTCGTCGACGTCGACGAAGGCTCGTTTGTGTGGACCCGCGACACCTACGGGTGGTTCTGGTTGGGCCGCATCTGCGGGCCTTACTGCTACGACGCCGACCCAAGCGCCGCAGCGGTGGACTTGGTGCACATCCGACCCTGCGAGTGGCTGTCCGTCCCGATGCTGGAGCAAGACGTGCCGGTCGCCGTCGTCGCGACATTTCGTCGAGGCGGACGGAACTTCCAGGAGATCCATCACGCCTCGGTCGGTGTTGAGACACAAGCCATTTGGGATGCGCGGACGAATAAGCCGGCCGGAACCTAGAGCACCGCGGCGCTGCCCAACGCGCTTGACGTCGGCGAGTGCGGAAACGCGGCGACAACCGACGGTGAACCGGGGCAGCGCACATTCCGACGTGCACGCTGATGGGCGTCGTGTTCGCATCGACGGTGAACTTCCGCTGAACGAACCAATAACGCCAGTGTGAGTGGGGACAGTTCCAGCGGGCGTCTTGCAGGAAGTCAGCTCCGCCATGCGAAGCTACGTGCTGGATGGCCGGAACCAAGGAGTGCAAGCAGTGAGAGCCCTCGTCGCCGGCGCGGCCGGATTCCTGGGGTCCCACCTGTGCGATCGTCTCCGCCGCGACGACATCGAAGTCATCGGACTCGACAATCTCTGCACCGGTAGGCGCGAAAACATGATGCAGCTCGAGGCAGACCCGGGCTTCCGTTTCATCGAGCACGACATCACCCGGCCCGTAGCCGCGGTCATGCCAGGTCCACTGGACGTCATCTTCAACCTGGCCTGCCCCGCATCGCCGCGCGCCTACCAGCGCGATCCGCTGTTCACCCTCGAGACCAACTACGCCGGGACCAGAAACCTACTGGAACTGGCGCGCGAGCGCGGGGCGACGATCCTGCAGGCCTCCACCAGCGAGGTCTACGGGGATCCGACAATCCATCCGCAGGCCGAAACGTACTGGGGCAACGCCAACTGCTTCGGCATGCGGGCCTGCTACGAGGAAGGCAAGCGGGTTGCGGAGACGCTGATGCTCGAATACGCGCGGCGCTACCGCGTCCGCATCAAGGTCGTCCGCATCTTCAATACCTACGGTCCGAGGATGGATCCGGCCGACGGGCGAATCATTTCGTCGTTCATCGTCCAGGCGCTACGCGGTGAACCGATCACCGTCTTCGGGGACGGCAGCCAGACCCGTTCCTTTTGTTACGTCGACGACCTCATCGAAGGGCTCGTGAAAATGGTGGCGAGCGAAGCTTCGTTCACCGGACCCGTCAACCTCGGCAGCCCAGCCGAACGCACCGTGCTCGAAACAGCAAGGCTGATCAAGGAAATGACCGGCTCCCCCTCCGTGACGGTCTTTCAGCCACTGCCGGCGGACGACCCGAAGCAGCGCAGGCCGGACATCGCCCTCGCCGAGTCCGCCCTCGGCTGGAGGCCGCGAGTCAGTTTCGAAGAAGGCGTCGAGCGGACAATCGAATATTTCACCGGCATCGCCGGATCCGGCTCCCAGACAGGCGTCCAGTGGTGAGGATCGCACTGGCTACCTTGGGAACTCGGGGCGATGTCGAGCCGTGCGCCACCATCGGTCGCGAGCTGCAGCGCCGCGGTCACGACGTACGCATGGCGGTCCCGCCAAACTACCTTGGCTTCGTCGAGTCGGCGGGGCTTGCTGCGGTCCCCCACGGCCCGGACCAGATTCGGCAGAACGCGGAGATCGCCCGCAAATACGGGGAGACTCCGAACCCAGTCTTCATGGCGTGGGTGATTGCCGAGGATCTCAAACGACTCTGGCCGCAGCTGGGCACGGCGCTCACGTCGCTGGCAGACGGGGCGGACCTATTGTTGACCGACGCGAGCCAGCAGGGGCTGGCCGCCAATATTGCGGAATACTACGACATTCCGCAGGCCGCGCTGCACATCTACCCGCTCGGGCGTGACACGGGTACGCAAGTAACCAAAGAGGCCGAAGACGCCGTGCGCCAAACGTTAGGCCTGCCGGAGGGATCGGGGTCCTCGGCGCGACAACCGCTGGAGATCCAGGCCTACGACGAACTCTTCTTCCCCGGGCTGGCAGCCGAGTGGGCGAAATGGGATGTCCGACGGCCTTTCGTTGGCGGGCTGACGCTGGAATTACCGACGGAGGTCGACGACGAGGTCTCGTCATGGATTGCCGCGGGCACGCCGCCGATTTACTTCGGCTTCGGGAGCAGCGCGCGAGTCGCTTTCCCCGCCGGCTTGCTCGAGATGATCAGCTGGGCCTGCGCGCAACTAGGCGAGCGTGCGCTGATCTGCAGCGGCGTAAGCGATCTGGCCGACATCCCGCAAAACGACCACGTGATGGTTGTGGGCGCGGTGAACCACTCGGCCGTCTTTCCCGCTTGCCGTGCGGTCGTTCACCACGGGGGCCCCGGCACCACGTTCGCCGGCATACGGGCCGGCAAACCTACGCTGGCCCTTGCCGTTTCGGTCGATCAGCCGATGTGGGCTGCTGCGGTCGGCCAGCTGGGCGTCGGCATCGGACGGCACTTTTCCGCAACCACTCCGGATTCGCTGCTCGCCGACCTGCGGGCCATCCTCACTCCGCATTGCGTAGCTCGGACCCTCGAGGTCGCCGCCCAGATGGCCACACCCGCCGCAAGCGCCGCCACCGCAGCCGGCCTGCTGGAAGACGCGGTCGTCCAATACGCCGGCTGAACGCCTGTCAGCGCTCATCGGAGCGGCGAAGTTGCGCGTCCGAAACGCTCCGATAAGACGGCATCTCGAAGTCGGGGAAAGCGCAGATGTCGCCGCGATCCCTGACCCGCTCTAACCAGTAACGCTGATCGGCGGCCGAGGTGCAGGCATAGATTTTCATGTACGTCGCAGCGAACGGGAACAGGAAGCCGTTGCCGACAGCCTGCCAAACGGCTGCCGCCACACCGGGGGTTTCGACCCCTCGATAGTCGTCCAGCGCGATCACTCCCCGTCTGGCCGTGTGAGTCACGGCGAGGATGATGTCATTGGCGACGCACTGGTACCCGTGACAACCGTCGATGTGGACGAAGCGCAGGCTGCGGTCTCCGAGATCGAGCTCTGAGGATTCGCAGACCTCCAGCGTTGGCCGGCGAGTGTGGAAACGGTCCCAGTTGGTGAGGAACTGCTGCTGATCCAAGCCCGAGTACTGCTGGCGTGGGGCTTGGGCGATGTCGGCGTGATTCATCACGCCGCCGAACAGATCGCAGATCACCAGTTCTTCGTCGTCCCGCAGGCCATAGCCCATCAAGATGGCGGACTTGCCCTGATATGCGCCGATTTCGAGCATGTCGCCCTTGACGCCCTCGGCCGTCTGGCAAGCGAGCAGTTTGCTGAACAGCTCGACGTCGGCCTCGAAAAACCAGCCGTCGACCTTGTCCATCTGCTCGGTGTAGAGGGCCCAAGTGGCATCGGTCATGACGCGCTCCTGCGCATGAACTCCTCCAGCGCGGTTGTGGGCCGCCGATTTTCGTGAGGTCAATATGGCGAGCGGCGTGCGGTTTGAACGGTATCAGTTCTGCGCCCAGCCGCAATCGATGCCGCAGCCAGCCGTCAGCCCTCGACGGCGAACAGCCCCCACTCGCCCGTCACACCCTTGAGCGTGTGCTCGCCGCGACCGGCGAAGCGCAGGTCCGACCCGGCGACCAGGTCGACAACGATGCGCGAAACGAGCACCTCGCCGGCCCGGGCCGCTGCCGCAACCCGCGCTGCGATGTGGACGGCGATGCCGCTGATGTCGTCGTCGCGCAACTCGACCTCACCCGTGTGTACGCCCGCCCGAACCTCGAGACCGAGGCTCCGCATGACGTCGCGGATCGCCATGGCGCACCGGATCGCCCGCGCGGGCCCGTCGAACCGGGCGAGAAAGCCGTCGCCCGTCGTGTTGACCTCACAGCCCTTGAAGCGTGCGAGCTGGCGTCGTACCTGGGCGTCATGCCTGCCGAGCAGCTCCTTCCACCGTTGGTCGCCAAGCTCGACCGCCCGCTTCGTCGAGTCCACGATGTCGGTGAACAACACGGTGGCCAGGACGCGCTCGACCGCCGGCTGCGGGCGGACGCCGGTGAGGAACTCCTCGACCTCGTCGAGCAGCGCGTCGGCGTCACCCGTGAAGAACAGATGGTCGCCGCCGTCAATCTCGACGAACTTGGCCCCGGGGATGCGATCGGCGAGGTAGCGACCCATCTCGCACCTCACCATCCGGTCGTCGTGCCGGTGCAGCACGAGCGTCGGCGCCTGGATCGCCGGCAGCACGTCACGGATGTCCAGCTGCGGATAAAGCGCGAAGATGTTGCGGACCATGCCGGGGCTGGCCGCCACGCGCTGCAGCCGCGCCCACCACCGCCGAAAATCGGCGTCGCCCCGCCGGCTCGGCGCCCATGCACCCAATCCGACGCCCTCGCCCCAGCCTGCCGCGCTCACCTCAACCAGCGCCGACAGCTGCTCCTCGGTGACACCGAGCGGGTAGTCGGCCGTTCGGAGCAGGCGGGAGAACGAGCCATAGAGGACAAGCGCATTCACGCGATCGGGATGGCTGGCCGCCGTCAGCATCGCCATCGTGCCGCCTTCCGAGACGCCCACCAGGTCGGCGCGTTCACATCCGGACGCATCCATGACGGCGCGCAGGTCATCGACGGACTCTTCCAACGTCGGCGCGTGCATCACCGGATCCGAGAGACCGGTGCCCCGCTTGTCAAAGGTGACGACGCGACGAAAGGACGCGAGCCGCGAGTAGAAGTGAACGACCGACGGCTCCTCCAACATGATGTCGAGGTGCGAGATGAAGCCGGGCGCGACGACGAGGTCGGGACCCATTCCGGCTACCGAAAACGCGATGTTAAGGCCACCGCTCTTGGCATAGTGAATGTCCGTCGGGACGTTCATGGTCGAACCTTACGCCGCGTGGGCCCTACGACGGCGCACGGAACGGATACCGTGCATGACATGCGTCGGGTGGACTACGTCATTCACTATGTCGAGTCGCTGCGCCGGTCGGTGGCGTTCTACCGCGACGTGATCGGCCTTCAGGTCCGAATCGAGGGCGACGGCTATGTCGAGTTCCACATGGAGAACACCAAGTTCGCGCTTTTCGAACGCTCGAAGCTGCCGGAACTCATCGGTCGCGAGGGCGGCAACCCGCCCTGCGGTGAGATCGGCTTCGTGATCGACGACGTCGATGCGGAAGCGGAACGGCTGCGCGGGCTTGGTGTCGAGATCCTCACCGGACCGGTGGATCGACCATGGCGCGAACGGACGCTGCACATCGCCGACCCGGACGGCAACATCGTCGAGTTGGCGCAGAAGCTGCGGTGATCCTCGCCGTCGACCTCGGTAAGACGTCCTGCCGGGCCGCGGCGGGCGGCCGCAGGGCCGAGGGCGCGGGCGCGCCGGGGCTCGCGACGCCCGGCGGCGTGCGGGCCGCGGAGGCGGCCATCTTGGCGGTGGCGCAAAAGTTCGGGCCGGTCGACGAGGTGGTCGTGGGCGCCGCCGGTGCGCTGGCGGCACCCGACGCGGCGCGCGCACTGGGCGACGCGCTGTTGGCATCGCTGCCGGCCCGACGCGTCGCGGTGACCAGTGACGCCGTGATCGCGCACGCGGGCGCGCTGAACGGACAGGCGGGCGTCGTGCTGATCGCGGGCACCGGCGTGGTGGCGCTCGCGATCGACACGACCGGCGCGCTGCGCACCGCCGACGGTTGGGGCCCCTGGCTGGGCGACGAAGGCGGCGGCGCGTGGATCGGCGCCGCCGGGCTGCGTGCGGCGCTACGCGCCCACGACGGGCGCGGTCCGTCCACCGCGCTGCTAGAAGCTGCACGCGCCCGCTTCGGCGCGCCGGAGACCTGGCCCGCGCAGCTCACGGGCGCCGCCGCGGTCGCGTCGTTCGCGCCCGACGTCCTGGCGGCGGAGGGTGACGCCGCGGCGCTGGGGATCGTCAGCGCCGCCGCGCAGGCGCTCGCCGCGACCGCCCGCGCGGCCGGCCATGGCCCGGTGGCGATGGTCGGTGGGCTGGCGGGAGTCCAGGCGCTCCGCTCGGGGCTCGACCTCATCCCCGCGGCCGGCGACGCGCTCGACGGCGCGCTGCGGCTTTCAGCGATCCACGAGCCCTACCTGATTCGCGTGCAGGCGGATCCGAAAGTCCCTGTCCCGCAAGGGCTCGACGCGCTCGCCACCGAGGCCGTGCGGCCAGGCCTGGACGACCTCGACGCGCGGCCCATCGGCGAGGTCGTCGCGCTGCTCGTTGCAGCCGAGGGCGAAGCGCACGAGGCGGTGGCCACGGCGGTCCCGCAGATCGCGGCGGCGGCCGAGGCGATCACCGCACGGCTCGAACGCGGCGGCCGCCTGATCTACGCCGGTGCCGGGACACCCGGCCGGCTCGGGGTGCTCGACGCGGCCGAGTGCGGGCCGACGTTCGGCACCGACCTGGTGCGTGGCGTGATCGCCGGCGGGCCAACGGCTTTGACCGAGGCGATCGAGGGCGCGGAGGATGCGTTCGATCCCGCCAATCTCGCGGACCTGACCGCTGCCGACGCGCTCGTGGGGATCACGGCGTCGGGCCGCACGCCGTACGTGGTGGGAGCCCTCGCGCACGCCCGCACGATGGGTGCGCTGACCGTCGCGATAGTCAACAACCCGCGAAGCGAAGCGTCCGCCGACCTCGTGATCGAGCTGCTGACCGGGCCGGAGGTGCTCGCCGGGTCCACCCGGCTCACCGCCGGGACGGCGCAGAAGGTGGTGCTCAACGCGCTTTCGACGAGCGTGATGATCGCGCTCGGCAAGGCCTTCGGACCGCGGATGGTCGACGTGCGGGCGACCAATGCGAAGGTGCGTCGTCGCGCGGTGCGGATCGTTCGCGACGTGGCCGGCGTCGACGAGGAGACCGCGGCGACCGCGCTGGCCGCCGCGGGCGGTCACGCCAAGACCGCGATCGTCGCATTGCTCGCGGGCCTCGATGCGGCCGAGGCCGCCGCCCGGCTCGACCGGGCGCGCGGACGCGTGCGGGCCGCGTTGGGTGGGACATGAATGAAGTCGTCCCGCGGGCCGGTGTCACGCCCGTATCGTGAGGATCGTGTGTGAGCCAGCGTGCGGCCCGCCGGCTCTGGTCAGCCGCCGTCAGCTGCTAGCGCTCGCCGGCGGCGCCGGGGCGGCGTCCCTGCTCGGCAGCCCGCCTTCGGCACCGGCTCCTCCCCCGACATCGACAATCGGTGCGCACCTGACCGCCACGACTTCGGCACTGCTGCTGTGCCGGGACGCCTGGGGCGCCCGACCGGCCCGCTCCGGAGGGAAGCGCCACACCATCACCCGGATGACGCTCCACCACGAGGCCGTCGTCCTCGGCGAAAACCGCAATGCCCCAAACCATCTCCGCCAGGATCAGCGATTCCACCAGGATCAGCACGGATGGGTCGACATCGCCTATCACGTCGGCGTCGACCGCAATGGCAACATCTACGAACTGCGCAGCACCGAGATCGCGGGCGACACCGCGACGGACTACGACACGACGGGCCATTTCCTGGTTCTTTGCGAAGGAGACTTTGATCAAGAGGCCGTGCCGGAGGCCCAGCTTCAGGGGGCGGCGCGCGCGTTCGCCTGGGCCGCCCAGAATTTTCGCGTTTCGACCGACACGCTGGCGGGCCATCGGGACCTGGCCCAAACCTCGTGCCCGGGTCGAAACCTGTACGCCCACCTATCCTCGGGCGACCTCAAGCGCCGCATCGACGATCTCCTCGGCGCGGGCGGAGTGGATCTTCAGCGCTTCTGCGGACCCGACGCGGCCGCACGGGTCGCGTCAATCGAGGCCGGCAACTGACCACCGCCATCCGCTCGTCGGAGGCCGCCGGGATGCGAATCGCCGGAAATGTTTGCAGTCCTTCAGCAGCGGGCATCTCGCTGAGCACGGGCTAAGAAGGGGTCAGCATGTCGGTCACACATCTCAGCGGTTTCGCCAACGCCTGCCAGGAGGCCGTGACGGCCGTCCTCCATGCCATCACCACTCACGGGGACGAACGCCGAGAGCACCTCTCTGATGCCAAATCGGCGGTCGACACGGCCTTACGCGATGCCCATAGCGGTGAGGAATGGTACCTGGCCGAGCACCTGCGTCAGGGGATCAAGGGTGTGGAGACCCGCCTGCGCGACGCTTCCTAGCCGCTCGCCATCCCACTGGTCGTCCTCGTCGACCTGGCGAGCCGAGCTAGTCAACCGGTGACGCGCAATCCCTTTCGCTGCGCCAACTCCTCGTCGGTAACCCGTTCGAGCATCGGCTGCCCGGGCACGCGGAACAGGGTGAGGACGAAGCTGCAAGGAATGTCGGTGCGGTTGTTGGCGTCCTGATAGTGGATCACGTCGCCGCCCGGCCCCCAGAACGCGTCTCCAGCGCGCAGGACGCGTGGCGGCTCACCCTCGATCTCGAACAACAACTCACCGTCGATCATGTAACCGAACCCCGGGCCGCCGGGAAGGCGATGTGGTGGGTAACCCGGGGCCCCCGGCGGATGGCTGATGAGAACCGTCATCACATGGGCATCGTCGGGAATCAACGCCGACGGTACTTCCTGCAACACGGTCATAGTTGAGGTCGAATCGGAGTCGGTCGTGTCCTGCACCATTCGTTGCCCCTCTTATGGTTGCGAAACGGGCGCACGACCGGAGTGTGCGTCGATCCAGTCGGAGTATCGGGTGGTGAAGATGGTGGCGTTCTCAGCGGGCGCGAGGGTGTGATCGTCGATCACGGCACCGAAGTAGGGCGCCAGTGCGTCGGTCACGACGTGACGATGATCGCCAACGGCGGCAAGGCCCATGCGAACAAAGTCGTCCATCCCTATTGCCTCTGGCCCGGCGATCTCCATCACTGCGTTGATGGGGCTCCCGCCGGCCGCGTGGGCCACGGCCGTCGCGACATCGTTGGCGGCGATAGGACGAAACAACGCGTGCGGCAGCCTGACCACGTCACCTTCGGTCGCGGAATCGGCCAGTCCAACGGCGAATTCGAAGAAGGGCGTCGCTCGCACGATCGAATAAGGCCGACCGGACTTCCTGATCAGGTTTTCTTGAACGGCTTTCGCGGTGTTGTAGCCGCTGTCCGGCATCGTCTGCGCACCCACAACGGACAACGCCACATGGTGGTTGACTCCGGCTTCTTGTTCAGCCGCAAGGAGATTGGTGGTCGTGGTGGTGAAGAAGCGCATCACGGGTTCATCGTCGAACTCTGGCGAATCAGCGACATCGACCAGCACATCAGCACCGGCGAGCGCGCCGCCAAGGCCTGCGCCGGTGAATGAATCGACACCTGATCGGCGTGAGGCCGCGATCACGTCATGCCCCTGGGCGCTGAGCTTGGAGATGACTTTCGAGCCGATCAGCCCGCGTCCGCCGATGACGACGATCTTCATGATGAACCTTTCACAGTTCGGGTTTCGTCGGGCGCGGCAGGCCGCGACACCGGGCGGAGCAATCCCCGGTATTGGTCGGTCACCAGATCCCGATATTCAGGATGGCGCAGAATGTAGTCACCCGTGATCTTGCACCGCGGGATAACCGTGTGCCCGGCCCTGCGGATCAGTGTGAGCACACCACCGATCATCGCCGAGGACACACCCCGATCACGCCATTGCGAATCGACTTCGGTGGCCATCAACACGATGTGGCCGCGGTAGCGGCGGTAGGGCTGCCAACCGATCACCTGGTCGTCTACGGTGGCCTCGAACCGACCTTCTCGGGCGTTGTCGGCGATGATTGTTAGCAGGCCATGGTTTGCCCTGCGTTCGATAGTGCCCATCGGCGTTGGTGATTCACTCATAGCGGTCAGCCGACGTCCTCGTCATCCCGGTCAAACTCTTGGCGCGCCACACCATAGAACGATGTGCCGTCGTGTGGGCTGCCACTGATCTGACCGCGGTGGCGCCGGGGCCGCAGCGGCGGTTGCTCGGTGTACCCGAACTCGGGCTCCTCAGCGGCCAGGCGCTCATCCAGCGCCAAATTTTCCTTGGGCGAGATCCATCGCAATGGAGCGTCGACCACGATGTCACCATCGTCGTTGCGCACCTCGTCGGAGTCCAGAGATTCGCTGGGGCCCAGCGTATTATCGGGTCCCGGGTCGTCGTAGTCGCCGTCCAAGGTTGTCCTCCTTGACTTTTCGCTCGCCGACCTGTGGCTTTCCCGCCGACTTTGCTTGTGTGTACCGGGAATTCGGACTCCGGGGGTCCACTATCAAATAGGTTCACCGGGGAATTTCAATCCGAAGCGTTTGCATAGTTCGGGGACGCTGTCGACATCCATCTCAAGTTCGTACCGCGCGCAGAGTTGATCCAGCGTCTCTGTCGATATCTTGGCTATGCCGCCGAGGTCGGAAAGTTCGTCGAAGAACTGCTCAAATCCTGCGGGGGAAATGATCTCCAGGATGCGGGCCGGCTCATCGCCCGCGTTCCAGAATGTATGCCATTGGCCTCGTGGCTTGAAAATGAAGTCGGCTGGTCCGCCATAGAGCACCTCGTCGCCAAGCAAAGCGCCCACGCGTCCCTCAATGATGAAGCTGTACTCATCTTCGTTGTGGTGGCGATGAAGTGGTGCGGCCAACGCTCGGGGTGACATGGGATGCTCGAGCACGGAGAAACGCCCTTCCGCCTGAAACCTATCCAGGATGTGGCGGATACCGACCGTCCCGTTGAACACGTACTTGCCTTCGGTGCGGCCGACCGACTTGGCCGACGGGCCGCCTGGCCTCAAGATGTCGTTTGTCACTGGGATCCTCCGTCAGCTCAGTTGCGCCCGGCCATGATGCCGCCGTCGACATTGAGAATCGCGCCGGTGACCCAGCTGGCCGCGTCGGAGAGCAGATAGGTGATGGCGTTGGCGACGTCGGCGGGGGTGCCGACTCGCCCCAGGGGATGAATCGGCGCGAAAGTGTCCAGGGTGGAGTCGATCTCGTCCTTCGGGACCCACCGCTCGAGAGCGGGGGTTTTGACGGCGGCCGGCGCTACGGCGTTGACGCGGATCTGATGCCCGGCAAGCTCGATGGCCAGGTTGTGGGTGAGCGCATGCAGCCCGGCTTTCTGCATCGAATGGCCGGTCGATGGGGTCACGCCCAGTGCCTGATGCGCCCACATGCTACCGATGTTGACGATGGACCCGCCCTCGCCGCGTGCGATCATGCCCGCGACGACGGTCTGCGTCAGGAAGAACAAGGCGAAGTTCAGCTCCATGTAGGAGTCGTAGTCCTGCGAGTCGTACGCGAGAAACGGCTTCGGGATGAAGAATCCGGCCGCATTCACCAGGAGCGTGGCGTCGCTGTGATTCTCGGAAAGCGCGCGCTGCGCGTCGGCGACCGCCGCACGGTCCGTCAGGTCGGCGACGATGCCCGAGGCTTCCCCGTCGCTCGTCAGCTCGCTGACGGTGTCGTCGACGCGCGCCTTCGACCGTCCGACGATCACCGCGCTGCCGCCGTGACCGACGATGTCGATCGCGACCTGCCGCCCCATGCCGGCACTACCGCCGACAACGATGACCTTCTTGCCATCGAAATGCATAAGCGGGGTCCCTTCCTGGCTCTCCTTGACAGCTACGAGTGGACCCGGACGGACGATCCCGCGGTCGCTCGTACCTAGGCTGCGGCCGGCCCGGGTGAACTGTCATCACCCCAACCACCCATTCACCCGGGTGAGAATGCGCCGCCTGAAGCGACGCGTGAATGAATAGGGCGGTAACGATTAGTAATTACGTTCGCGTAAATACAGTTACCTTTGACTGCACGATCTTTTTGCGAAACGCAGACCGTTGACCCTCGCCCTGGAATCAGCCCCGATTTGGGGCGATGGCGCGTACCCTGAGCGGTATGTCCAAGACCAAGACCAGGGTCTGTGTACATTGCGGCCATACGTTCGATCCAAACGACCGGCCGCGGGATTTGTCCGATCCGGAATGGCTTCCGGCCGCCTCAGTCTATTGTTCGCATGATTGTAGTGACCGGTTCCATTGCGATATGGGTCATTGCTGCTCGGCCCACGCGAAGGGGAAGGCTCGGCGCCACGCCGCCAAGGCGGCCCGGTAGCCGAGACCATCCGGCGATCGGCGACGCCCGCTGTGCGGGGTGCTAGGTCTGCGGGTCCGGTGGGGCACCGTGCCGCGGGTGGTACAGCAGAGCACGGACCAGCGGCCGCGGGCCGACGGACCGGAGCATCTGGCTGGCCGGACGGACCCGCACTCGCTTCGGCCACCAGAACCAGCGGCCCATCACCGTCATGATCGACGGCGTGATGAGGGTTCGGACGACGAAGGTGTCGAACATCAGACCGATCCCGATCGTGGACCCGAACTGACCGATCGCCCGCAGATCGCTGGAGAGCATCGCGGCCATCGTGACGGCGAAAACCACACCGGCCGCGGACACCACCGGGCCCGTCACGCCGACGCCGCGGATGAGTCCCGTGTTCAGGCCGGCTCCGATCTCTTCCTCGATTCGGGACACCAGCATCAGGTTGTAGTCGGACCCCACCGCCAAGAGCACGATCAACGCGAATTCCGTTGCCACCCAGTGCAACTGGAAGTGGCCCAGGTGCTGCCAGATCAGCGTCGAGAATCCGAACGCCGCGCCCAGCGACAGCACGATCGTGCCGACGATGACTCCCGCGGCGACGAGAGCGCGGGTAACGATCACCATGATGATGAAGATCAGCACGATCGACGCCACCGCGGCGATCAGCAGGTCGTACCAGGCGCCAGTGGCGATGTCGTTGAATGTTGCGGCGGTGCCGCCGAGATAGATGTCGGCGTTCTCCAGCGAGGTGAGCTTCAGCGCCTCCTTGGCCGCGTTGCGCTCTTGCTCGACGGACTTGATGCCTTCCGCGGTCGCCGGGTCCACGGAGTGAGTGATGATGAAGCGCGCTGCCTTTCCGTCGGGCGACACCATCAGGCTCAACCCGAACTGGAAGTCGGAGTTCTGGAAGATCTCCGGCGGCAGGTAGAACAGGCTTTCCACCCGAGCGTCGTTGAACGATTTGCCCATTACGGCGTTCGTGTCGGTCAGCCGATCGAACTGATCGACCAGGTTGTCGAACGTGCTGTAGATGGTCAGCGTCGTATCGCGGATCGACTTGGTGACGGCGATGTTCTCCGGGATGATCGCCAGCAATTCGCGCGTGGCCTTGGCTGTGTTGGAGAGATCGCCGGTGAGGGCGTGGAACTTTTCGGCCAGCTGATCGAATCCGTCCAGCGCGTCGAACAGCGACCGTAGCGACCAGCAGATCGGGATGTCGTAGCAGTGCTTCTCCCAGTAGAAGTAGCTGCGAATCGGCCTCCAGAAGTCGTCGAAATCCGCGATGTGGTCCCGGATCTCGTCCGTGATGGCCGCCGTCTCTCCGGTGGTCTTCGAGCTGTCCTCCGCGGCGTCGGCGAGCTTTTGGGTTATCGCGTACTGGCGCTCCAACAGCGCGATCTGGGTGTCGAGATCTCCGATGATCTTCTTGATGTCGGCGACGCGGTCCTTGAGGTAGTTCAGGTTGCTGCGGATCGGCGCGGTTTGCACACTCAGCTGGAACGGAATGGACCCGTCTTCGATCGGTGGGCCGAGCGGTCTGGTGATGCTCTGCACCCGTTCGATGCCCGGCACCCGGAAAATGGCACCGGCAACTTTGTCCAACACCAGCATGTCTCGGGGATTGCGCAAATCGTGGTCCGATTCGATCATCAGCAGGTCCGGGTTCAGGCGGGCCTGGGTGAAGTGCCGATCGGCCGCGTCGTACGCCTGCACCGAGGCCGCGCTCTTCGGCAGGTAATACAGGTCGTTGTAGCGCGGGGTGAAGCCCGCGAGACCAAGGGCGCCAACGATCGCCAGGATGACCGAGGTCGCGAGGATGGGCGCCGGCCAGCGCACGATGGCCGTCGCCAGGCGGCGCCAGCGGGTGTAGTTGAACTTGCGCTTGGGGTCCAAAAGGCCGAAGCCACTGGCGACTGCAATGAGAGCGGGCGTCAGCGTGACCCCAGCCGCCACCACCACCAGCAGTCCCACCGCGCACGGGAACGCCAGCGAACTGAAGTAGGGCAGCCGGGTGAACTTCAAGCAGGCCAGCGCCCCGACGATCGTCAGCCCGGAGCCCAGGACCACCTTGCTGACGCCGGCGAACGTGTCGTAATAGGCGGCCTCACGGTCCAGACCGCGTTCGCGGCCCTCCTGGTAGCGGCCGACCATGAAAATCGCATAGTCGGTACCCGCTGCGATCGCGAGTGAGGTCAGCAGGTTCACGGCGAAGGTCGACAACCCCATGACGCCGGTTTCGCCCAACAGCGCCACCGCGCCGCGGCCGGCCGCGAGTCCCACGAAGAGGATCACCATGGTCAGCAACACGGTGCTGATGGACCGGTAAACGAACATCAGCATGAGCGCGATGATCACGACCGTGATGATCGTGATCTTGGCCAGGCTCTTGTCACCGACAACAATCACGTCGGCGGTCAGCGCTCCCTGGCCCGCGACGTAGGCCTTGACGCCGGCGGGCGGCTTGGAGTCCGCGACGATCTTGCGCACCGCGGCAACGGATTCGTCGCCGACCGCCCCACCCTGATCGCCTTTGAGGTTGACCTGGACGTAGGCGGCCTTATGGTCGTAGCTCTCCACACCTGAGGACGTGAATCGCTGCCCCCAGAAGTTCAGCGCATGCTCGACGTGTTCGTGGTCGGCCTGGATCTTTTTGACCAGGTCGTCGTAGAACCGGTGGGCGTCCGGGCCGAGCGGTTTGTCACCGACCAGGGTGACCAGGACGAGGTTGTCGGAGTCGTACTCCTTGAACTTCTCGCCGATGTGTTTCATCCCGGTTACCGATGGTGCGTCTGACGGCGAGAGCGGGACGGAAATCTCCTCGGCAACCTTCTCCAACTGCGGGACGAAGACGTTCACCCCGATCGCGATCAGCACCCAGGCCACGACGATCGGCAGCGCCAGCGCGCGGATGGTACGAGCGAGGCGCGGTTTGCGCTCGAGCTCATAGGGCTGCGCGACGGGGATTTCGTCCGTGTCGCTGGTTTGGTCGGTCATGCCGACTTGTCCAAGCAGGAAACTTGCGCGTTGTGCCCGTTGGCCTGTTGCTGATCGACCAATTTGCCGTCAACGGTGATGCGGCAACCGATGAAGGGGCTGTCACCTTGGGCGACGACATAGGCGAAGATGCCGGGCATCTCGGCGACGATCGTCTTCGACCACGGCAATGTCGTGAAGTTCGCCTTCTGCGGCAGCGACTCCGCATCCATCCAGTTGACGACTCCGGTCGTCCCGGGCGGCCCCAGTATTTCGTAGATGGCGGTCTTGGCCGCATAGGGCGGGGTGGCATCCCGGGGATCGGGCTTGGGCAAGCCGGGTCCAGGGAAGACGCCATTGAGTCGCATCACCGCGATGCCGCCGACGGCCAGCGCCACCACCACGACCAGCGGAACCCATGCCCGCGTGAGAAGCCTCAACACCGCGCCCCCCGATTTGGAATGCCCGAAGGGCTGATATTAAGCCATCTCTTCGCTTGTGCCACGGCTAGCCGAACGCCATCACGATCGAGTTGATTCCCGGGGTGGCCGCTAGGGCGACGCTGCAGCAGCGAGCAGGCATCGTCGTCGCCCCTGTGATAGTGAAAGTCGAGCGCCTTTCGCTGATATCTCTGGCCGATCGCGTCCGCTGCCAATACATCGGCCCCCCGTGGCGGCTACCATGTCAGATCCCTACGGTTTCTATGACGGCGAACTGCCCAGCCTGTCCGACGGTGGTGCGGCGAAATCCGGTGGAGGCGAAAAGCGCGTCGAACTCTGCGATGTCGCGTTCCTTGCCACCGGTCATGACCAACATGTTCATGTCCATCATTGTCGGCAGCACGGGACCGCCGAATTCTCCGACGAGATAGTCGATCACGACGAGGCGCCCACCCTCTTGGAGGGCAGCACGGCAGTTTGTCAAGATCCGTATGCAGTTCTGGTCGTCCCAGTCGTGCAGGATGTATTTGAGCACGTACAGATCTGCGGGCGGTACCGACTCGAAAAAGTCTCCCCCCACTGCGTTAAGGCGTTCCCGCAGGCCATCTTTGCGAGCCGCCGCCGCCGCGTAGGGCACGATTTGCGGCCGAAGACGCCGCCGCGCAGCTCGGGATTCGACCGCATCATCGCCCGAAGAACCTCGCCGTTTGCTCCCCCGACGTCGAGCGCGTACTCGACGCCTCGGGTATCGACCAGCTTCGCGATCTCGATCGCAGCGGCCGCACTGAGATTCGACATGGCTTCGGTGAAATGACTCGCCTCGTCGGGATGTGTGGCTAAGTAGTCGAAGATCGTGCCAGGTATACCGTGGGCAGCCTCCATCTGCCTGGTGCCGCTGCGAACAGCATCCGGGAAGCATCCCCAGGTCAACCAATGACCAGGTGCGGCTTGCGCAAGGACCATGCCACGCAACGAGTTCGGGTCGTCTCTGAGCAGCGTGCTGAGCAGGGGCGTCCCGCTCAGCTGCACACCGTCGGCCGACGTCACAAGCCCCAGCGAGGCGCAGGCCCGGATGAGCCTCCGAGTGGCGTCGGGATCGAGGGACTCCTCCGCAGCGATCGATTCAGCCGTATCGATACTCCCAGCGAGATGATCCGCTAAGTTGAAAGTCGCTGCGGCACGAACGATCTGGGTGACCCAGTAACCAGTCAGCATGGTCATCATCCGCTCGTGGTCTCGGGCTTCGGACGGTACGGGTGGTGTGGTCATCTTTCCTCCAACTTGCCGTGCCTGTTGCGGTACCTTCCTGCGACATCACGGCGGCGGGGATGGTTCGGTCGCGGCCGACGGCTGGCCGGCCAGGGCGGGTTGCGCACCGGGCCGGTCGCGGCAGAGCGCCGCGATGTCACAGGGCACAGGTTGGCACCCGGCGACGGGGTTGGTGATCAACAGCGCGGCGCACAATGCGCCCAGGCCGAAGAGCGCAGCGCTCACCCCTAACACGTGGGCGAATCCGGTGGCGCTCGCCACGCCAACGGTGATCAGGCCCATGGATCCGATCGACATCAGCGCGGCGAGTCGCGAGACGGCGTTGTTGATCCCCGACGCCAGGCCGCCGTGTTCGATCGGCACCGAGGCCAACGTGACGGACATCAGCGGTGTGATGGTCGCGACCAGTCCAATGGCCAGCACGGTCATGCCGGGGATCAGGTCGGTGATCGCGTGAAATCCGTTGGGCTTCGGGCGAATCAGCAGCAGCCCGACCCCCGCCACGGCGGGGCCGACGATCAGGAACGCGCGTGGTCCCACCCGCGCGGCGATGCGGCCGACGTGACGGGCGAACAGGAACGACACCGCTGGGATCGGCAGGGTGGCCAGTCCGGCCGCGGTGGCTGAGTAGCCGCCGATCTCTTGGGTGTAGAGGGCGACGGCCAACGACCCCAGTGTCAACCCGCCGTAGACGAAGGCGGTGACGAGGTTGGCGGCAGCGAAGTTGCGAAAGGCGAACAGCGGCAACGGAAGCATCGGGCATCGGCTGCGGTGCTGCCAGCCCACGAAGCCGGCCAGTGCGGTAATCCCGACCACCGATGGCGTGATGACCATCGGGGCGGTCCAGCCGTCGTGTTGTGATTCGATCAACGCAAACACGGTCGCGGCCAACCCAATCGACGATAGGCCCACCCCGGCCGCATCGACGTGGGCGCCCTCGATGCGCGCCGACATCGGGCACAACCAGAAGGTCAGCGCATATCCGATCGCCATGGGAATCGCAGACACCACGAATATCCAACGCCAGCTGAGGAAATCGACGCACAGTCCTCCTAGCAGGGGGCCCAACGCGAACGCGGCTCCCGTCCATCCGGTCCAGACGCCGATCGCTGCCGACTGGTGCGCTTTGTCGAACACCGAGTTGATCAGCGCCAGCGAGCCCGGCACGAGGAACGCCGCTCCCAGGCCTTGGATGAGGCGCCCCGTGATCAGCATCGTCGGCGCGATGGCGGCCGCAATGTTGCCCGGCGGGTCCATCTCGGATCTGATCGGACGGGTACCCGTAATGCGGTTCGGGCTGTCGGCTTTCGGGGCGGGCTCGGTTCTCGCGGCGGCCGCCATCGCCAACAGGTAGCCGTCGACGATCCATTGCTGCAGCACCAGGCCACCCCCGAGGTCGTGCACGAT
>NZ_LZLL01000141.1:0-6050 GCF_001669335.1 Mycobacterium sp. 1245852.3
CTGGCGGGCTGCACCGCCGCCGGCATCGGGGCCCTCTCGCTGGCCAGCTCGCTGACGGTGACGGGCCTGCCCGACCCGGGTCCGGTGACCACGCTGGGGTTGCCGTTCGTGCGGGCGGCGGGCGAGATCGGCGCGGTGCTCGCGGTCGGCTCGTTCCTGTTCGCCGCGTTCCTGGTACCGCCGCAGCGCAACGGCGTCCTCGACGCCGACGGCTACCGGGCGCTGCGGCTGGGGACGGTGGCGTCGGGGGTGTGGGCGGTATGCGCCGCCCTGCTGGTCCCGTTGACCATCTCCGATGTGTCCGGCCATGCCGTCGCCGACATTCCCGCGGCGCGGATGTGGTCGCTGGCGGGCCTGATCACCAACGCCTCGGCCTGGCGCTGGACCGCGATCCTGGCCGCGGTGATCACGGTGGCGAGCCTGTCGGTGCTGCGCTGGTCGTGGACGCCGGTGCTGGTCGCCGCGTCGGTGGCGACGCTGATTCCCCTTGGCCTGACCGGTCATTCGTCCGCCGGGGGTTCGCACGACCTGGCCACCAACGGCCTGCTGATCCACCTGGTCGCCGCCAGCCTGTGGGCCGGTGGCCTGCTCGCCCTGCTTGCGCATGCCCTGCGGGGCGGTGGTCACCTCGGGCTGGCCGCCAGGCGTTTCTCGATGATCGCGTTGTGGTGTTGGGTGGCGATGGCGGTGAGCGGTCTGGTCAACGCGCTGGTCCGCGTGCAGCCCTCGGACCTGCTGAGCACCGACTATGGGCGGTTGGTCACCGCGAAGTTCATCGCGCTGTGCTTCCTGGGGGTGCTGGGCTGGCGTCAGCGACGCGTGAGTGTGGCTGCGCTGCAAGCGGATCCGAGCCACGGGCGTGGCGCGCTGCTGCGGCTGACGTTGATCGAGGCCGCCATTTTCGGCCTGACCTTCGGCATCGCCGTCGGGCTGGGCCGCACCCCGCCGCCGCCACCCCCGGCCCGGTTGCCGTCGATCCCCGAAGCCGAGATCGGCTACGACTTCGACGGACCGCCCACCGTGGCGCGCATCCTGTTCGACTGGCGCTTCGACCTGATCTTCGGTTCGGCGGCAGTCGTCTTTGCCGCACTGTATGTGACCGCGCTGGTGCGGCTGCGCCGGCGCGGCGATCACTGGCCGCCGGGCCGGACCTCTTCCTGGCTGCTCGGCTGCGCGGTGTTGCTGTTCGCGACGTCGTCAGGCGTCGGCCGCTACATGCCGGCGATGTTCAGCATGCACATGGTGGTCCACATGTGCCTGTCGATGCTGATCCCGATCCTGCTGGTGCTCGGCGCGCCGGTCACCCTGGCGTTGCGGGCGCTGCCCGCCGCCGGCCGTGACGATCCGCCTGGCATGCGGGAATGGCTGCTGGCCGCGTTGCACAGCCGCTTTTCCCGGTTCCTCACCAATCCCGTGGTGGCCACCGTGCTGTTCGTCGCCGGGTTTTACGGGCTGTACCTGTCGAACCTCTTCGACGTCACCGCGAGCAGCCACGCCGGGCACCTGGCGATGAACGTGCACTTCCTGGTGAGCGGCTACCTGTTCTATTGGGTGGTGATCGGGGTGGACCCGACGCCGCGACCGATCCCGCCGCTGGCCAAGGTGGCGGTGGTCTTCGCCTCCCTGCCGCTGCACGCCTTCTTCGGGGTGGTGCTGATGGGCACCAAGAAGGTCCTCGGCGCCGACTACTACCGCTCGCTCGATCTGAGCTGGCACACCGACCTGCTCGGCGATCAGCGGCTGGGTGGGGGCATCGCCTGGGCGGCGGGGGAGTTTCCCCTGGTGATCGTGATGCTCGCGCTGCTCATTCAGTGGGCGCGCAGTGATCGTCGCACCGCCAAGCGGTTGGACCGGGCCGCCGAACGCGACGACGACGCCGAGCTGATGGCCTACAACGCGATGCTGGCCCAACTGGCGCGGGGCGAGCGGGCCCAGCGGTCCGGCCCGGCCGATCCCGACTGATCCACAGTCCCGGTTTCTTCCACAGCGGCGGCCCGTCTCCGGGTCGTTCCGGCGGCGTTCGTCGGTGGCGCCGCGCCTACTGGCAGCCATAGCCAATGCAAACGAGAAGGGATCAGCCCATGTTCGAAACGTCGCTCACCGTCGTCGGTCACATCGTCAACAACCCCGAACGCCGTCAGGTCGGCAACCAGGAGGTCATCAAGTTCCGCGTCGCCAGCAATTCCCGGCGGCGCACCGCCGACGGCGGCTGGGAGCCCGGCAACTCGCTCTTCATCAACGTCAACTGCTGGGGCAAGTTGGTCACCGGCGTGGGGGCCGCGTTGGGCAAGGGTGCGCCGGTGATCGTGGTGGGCCACGTGTACACCAGCGAGTACGAGGACCGTGACGGCAACCGTCGGTCGTCGCTGGAGATGCGCGCGACCGCGGTCGGGCCCGATGTGTCCCGCGCGATTGTGCGCATCGAGCGCCCGGGCTACACCGGTCCGACCGCCACCGAGGCCGCCGCACCGCCGGCGGATGCGTCCGACGCCGCTGGTGAGGACGCCGGCACCGAGGACACCGAGTCCGCCGACACCGGTCCGCTGCCGCTGACCGCTTAGCGGCGGCGGTCGCGCCGCCGGACGATGCCTAGGATGGTCCGCGAGATCACTTCGCAACCAGAAAGGCACAACCGCGGCATGGCTGAGTTCATCTACACGATGAAAAAGGTCCGCAAGGCGCACGGCGACAAGGTGATCCTGGACGACGTCACACTGAGCTTCTATCCAGGCGCCAAGATCGGTGTCGTCGGGCCCAACGGCGCCGGCAAGTCGAGCGTCTTGCGGATCATGGCGGGCCTGGACAAGCCGAACAACGGCGACGCCTTCCTGGCCAACGACGCAACCGTCGGCATCCTGCTGCAGGAGCCGCCGCTGAACGAGGACAAGACCGTCCGCGGCAACGTCGAAGAAGGCCTGGGCGAGATCAAGGTCAAGCTCGACCGTTTCAACGAGGTCGCCGAGCTGATGGCCACCGACTACTCCGATGAGTTGATGGAGGAGATGGGCCGGCTGCAGGAGGAGCTCGACCACGCCGACGCGTGGGACCTCGACTCGCAGCTGGAGCAGGCCATGGACGCGCTGCGCTGCCCGCCGCCGGACGAGCCGGTGACCAACCTGTCCGGTGGTGAGCGGCGCCGCGTCGCGCTGTGCAAGCTGCTGCTGTCCAAGCCCGACCTGCTGCTTCTCGACGAGCCGACCAACCACCTGGACGCCGAAAGCGTGCAGTGGCTCGAGCAGCACCTCGCGTCCTACGCGGGGGCGATCCTGGCGGTGACCCACGACCGGTACTTCCTGGACAACGTCGCCGAATGGATCCTCGAACTCGACCGCGGCCGCGCCTACCCCTACGAGGGCAACTACTCCACCTACCTGGAGAAGAAGGCCGAGCGGATCGCCGTGCAGGGCCGTAAGGACGCCAAGCTGCAAAAGCGGTTGGCCGAGGAGCTGGCGTGGGTGCGCTCCGGGGCCAAGGCGCGCCAGGCGAAGAGCAAGGCCCGGCTGCAGCGCTACGAGGAGATGGCCGCCGAGGCCGAGAAGACGCGCAAGCTCGACTTCGAGGAGATCCAGATCCCGGTCGGTCCGCGGCTGGGCAACGTGGTGGTCGAGGTCGACCACCTCGACAAGGGCTACGACGGCCGCACCCTCATCAAGGACCTGTCCTTCACCCTGCCGCGCAACGGCATCGTCGGCGTCATCGGCCCGAACGGGGTCGGGAAGACCACGTTGTTCAAGACCATCGTCGGCCTCGAGCAGCCGGACAGCGGCACGGTCAAGGTCGGCGAGACCGTCAAGCTCAGCTATGTCGACCAGACCCGCGCCGGAATCGATCCCAAGAAGAACGTGTGGGAAGTCGTCTCCGACGGGCTGGACCACATCGTGGTCGGCCAGACCGAGGTGCCGTCGCGGGCCTACGTGTCGGCGTTCGGATTCAAGGGACCGGATCAGCAGAAGCCGGCGGGGGTGCTCTCCGGTGGCGAGCGCAACCGGCTCAACCTGGCGCTGACGCTCAAGCAGGGCGGGAACCTGATCCTGCTCGACGAGCCCACCAACGACCTCGACGTCGAGACCCTGAGCTCGCTGGAGAACGCCCTCGAGCAGTTCCCCGGCTGCGCCGTGGTGATCTCGCACGACCGGTGGTTCCTGGACCGCACCTGCACACACATCCTGGCCTGGGAGGGCGACGACGACAACGAGGCCAAGTGGTTCTGGTTCGAGGGCAACTTCGGGGCATACGAGGAGAACAAGATCGAACGCCTCGGCGCCGATGCGGCACGGCCGCACAGAGTGACCCACCGCAAGCTGACGCGCGACTAGTGTCAGCTCTGCCCCGCACCGCCACCCAGCGGGGCGACCGAGCGCACTGACCACCGTCGCCAGTTGGGAGCTATCGGCATGACGATCGATCCCGAAGCCAGACACGATCTCGAGCCGTGGACGACCTTCACCCAGCAGCGAGACATTCCCGAGTGGATCTCGAGGGCCTACGTAGAGAGCTATCGCGGTCCGCATAGCGACGAGTCGGGCGGCGCGGAAACCAGGCCCATCGACTTGACCGTGCCGGCGGCGATCGTGACCCCGGCCATGCTGAGCGCCCACTATCGCCTCGGCCTGCACCGGCCCGCCGGCGAAAGCCGCGTCGCGGTGTACCCGGCCGACGACCCCGCCGGGTTCGGGCCCGCGCTGCAGGTGGTCACCGACCACGGCGGCATGCTGATGGATTCGGTCACCGTGCTGCTGCACCGGCTCGGCGTCCCGTACACGGCGATCATGACGCCGGTGTTCGACGTGCTGCGCAGCCCGGAGGGCGAGCTGCTGCGTGTGCAGGCGAAAGCCGAGGGCGCATCGCAATACGAGGGTGAGGCGTGGATCCACGTGCAGCTGTTGCCGTCGGTCGACAGCAAGGGGCTCACCGAGGTCGAGCGGCTGCTGCCCAAGGTGCTCGCCGACGTGCAACAGGTCGCCAGCGACGCCTCGACCCTGATCGCCGCCCTGGACGACCTGGCCGCGCAGGTGGAAACCAATGCCGACGGCCACTTCTCGGCCCCCGACCGCGACGACGTCGCGGCGCTGTTGCGCTGGCTGGGCAACGGCAACTTCCTCCTGCTCGGCTACCAGCGCTGCCACGTGCACGACGGCCAGGTCTCCGGCGACGGGTCGCCGGGCCTGGGCGTCCTGCGGACCCGCACCGGCTCGCGCCCCCGGCTGACCGACGAGGACCGGCTGCTGGTCCTGGCGCAATCCGTGGTGGGCAGCTACCTGCGCTACGGCGCCTACCCGTATGCCATCGCGGTCCGCGAATACGTCGATGGCGCCGTGATCGAGCATCGCTTCGTCGGGTTGTTCACGGTGGCCGCCATGAACGCCGACGTCCTGGAGATCCCGACGATTTCGCGCCGGGTCCGTGAGGCGCTGGCCATGGCCGACAACGACCCGATCCACCCGGGCCAGCTACTGCTCGACGTCATCCAGACCGTTCCCCGTTCGGAGCTGTTCACGCTGAGCGCCGAACGGCTGCTGGCGATGGCCAAAGCGGTGGTGGACCTGGGCCCGCAACGAAACGCGTTGCTGTTCCTGCGTGCCGACCGGCTGCAGTACTTCGTTTCCTGCCTGGTGTATCTGCCGCGTGACCGCTACACCACGGCGGTGCGCCTGCAGATCGAGGACATCCTGGTGCATGAATTCGGCGGCACCAGGCTGGAATTCACCGCCCGGGTCAGCGAATCACCTTGGGCCCTCATGCATTTCATGGTCCGGCTGCCGTCCGAAGGCCCCGACGCCACGCCGGTCGACGTCTCCGAAGACAACCGGATCCGCATCCAGGCGCTGCTGAGCGAAGCCGCGCGGACCTGGGCCGACCGGCTCATCACCGCCGCCGCCGAAGGTTCGGTGGGCCATGCCGACGCCGAGTACTACGCGGCCGCCTTCTCCGAGGTCTACAAGCAGGCCGTCACCCCGGCCGACGCGATCGATCACATCGCCATCATCAATGCGCTGCAAGACAACTCGGTCAAGCTGGTGTTCACCGAGAACGAGGACGGGTCCGCCCAG
>NZ_LZLL01000142.1:0-8508 GCF_001669335.1 Mycobacterium sp. 1245852.3
ATCCAGAACCTCGATCACGACGGCACACACGGCTTCCGGATTCTGCCGCAAGGTAGCCAGACCTACTGATTGGACGATGTTGTGGCTAAACAGATCACCGAGCGCGAACCCCGCAACAACAGCAACCTGATCGACTTGCGAGGCGCCATACTCTGCGCCGGCGTGGCCACCGTGCTCACCGGCCTAGCCGCCCCTCCTGCTGCCGCAGACCCACCCGACTACACCGGCTACCACGCCGTCGACCCGAAACCCTTCCAGACCTTCAACACCTACGGCGGCGGCGGCGCACAGTTCACCTCGCCCAGCGGCCAACTGTGCCGGATCGTGGTCATCTCCCGCGGCATGTTCGCCTACGTCGAATGCCTAGGCGAGCTGCACGGCTCCGCCGAAGGCAACAACCTCGTGCGGATCACGACCACGAGCCCAAGCCGGTTTTCGAAGACCGCACGCGAAGAGTTCCTCAACACCCAGCGCGTGGGACCCGACGGCGTCACCCGCGAACCCACCGGTGCCGCGGGATTCATACCGCTGCCCGCAGGCAGCAGCCTGACCTACACCAGCAGCGTCTGGTCCGGCACCTGCGCAGTCGACGCGACCAGCACCCGCTGCACCATTACCAGCAACCACAGCGACGGCACCAGCACCACCAAGAGCTTCGCATCGACCGCCACCGACGCAACAATCGACTGATGTTTGAAGAAGACCCAGCGCCTCGCGATCAACCCGGATCTGGTTGGGCCCGTTTGGGTTGGTTGCTTTTCGCCGGGCTGATCGCGAACGCGACGGCGGCCTAAACCAAGAAGGAGGCGGTCGTTTTCGACATGCTGTTGGGAACGGTCATGCCAATAGGCTTGCGGCAGCGGACCGTCCGCGGGATCTCCGTGAGACTACTCAGATTTCACGGTGCGATCGCGGGGCCGCGCCAGCAGCGCCGCCGCGCCCACCTCGATCGCCGCAGCGACTACCGTCGCCACCTCGACCGCGGCGAACTCGGAGTCCACGAGCGGTTTAACCACCGCCACCACGGCCAACGCAGGCATCACCAGCCGCACCCACCAGGCGACCACACTATCGCCCGGAATACGCGAATTCGCTTCTGTGACAAGCACATACAACGCCATTAACAGCAGGAAGGCCGCGCCAAAGATGACCGTGGCGATCCGGCGCGCGCCGTGGGCCGACAAGACGGCAGCCGTTACCGCGACAAGCGCCATCACCACCACTCGCGCGATGGTGTTCGGCCTCGCCTGGCGCGTTACCCTCAGGTCCGCCGCGACGCGCACCACCGCCCACCCCGAGGCCAACGCAGCGGCCACCCCGACAGCGACGGCAGTGATAGTCATCCACGTCCGACCCGCTTCGGCATAGAACTCCGGCACCGCTTCCCCCAGGAGTTTGGCACTCCTGCGCCACGGCCCCACCACACCCTGGTGATCACCCACCCACAACACCACGGCAGCCACGGCCACCACCGCGACCGCCAGCGACATCGATCTGCCCGGCCTGGCAATGCGCGCGGCCCGGACCGTGATGAGTTCAACGCCCACCATCCCCAGACCGAAGCCGACGAGCTGGCCAGACAGCTGGCCCGCCGTTGCGGCCGTGCCGATCACAACGGGGTCACTGCCCGCCGCGACGCGCGCAGTGACTGCCACCGCAAGGTAGACGCAGATGAGCAACCCTGCGGCCACGAGCGGCGCCACCAGCGACGCGATGACCCTAGTCGACGCCCAACAGGCAATGGCACCAACGACGAGCGCGGCCCCCGCCGCGGCGACCGGTAACCACGAAAAAATCTGGGCAGGGTCTTCACCGGATGAAAACTGCAGCAGCAGAAGCGATCCGAGGGTGGTGGCGAACTTCGCTGCCAGCACCAAATAGGCGAGCAGCTGGACGATGCCGGCTGCGGTCCCCGCCCTCGGGCCTAGGGCGGCACCCACCAATTCGGCGGTGTTTCGCGCATGGGGTGCGTAGCGGCGCAGCCGCGCCAAGGCGTAGATCACCGGGACCATGACCGCCGCCCCGAGCAGCGCTCCCAGTCCGTACTGCGCCGCAGACACAATCACCGCCATACTCAGTCCGGCGGCTTGCCACGTTCCGAGGACGCGCTCGCCGGAGCCGGTTTCTGGCTGGGCCTGTGCCTCTAGCGATTTCTTCGGCATGTCCTAAGCATGACTTACGCCTAAGCGGGAGCGGCATTACTGCCGAGCGCCACGATGGCGTCTCCCTGTTGGCTTGCGTATTTCTCGGCGAGTCTTTGTTCGGCACCGATCGGGTTACCCCTCTGGGCTCCCCCGGGAGGATTAGCATCGGCAGTTCCTCGAGTCGCGCCGGCGCCAGCCTTGGGGGACTGCCGATCGACGATCTCTGTCACTCGCTCTCGTTATCGTCGCAGCGACCGACCTCAGCCCGAAGCCGTCAGAGCTGTCGTGGTGCCGATGACCGCGCTCTGGCGGCTTTATACGCCCATGAGCCCAGTACCAGTGCGATCAGTAACGCGCCCCCCAACATGGCGCAGCCGGTGGTGCGGTGAAAATCTCGCATGCCTGCCGGCGAGTACACGCCCTGCTGGACATTTTCCTGTTGCATGCCAGTTCACTGGCGCCGTCAGCACCGCTGGGTCGGTGCCTGCCGGGTTCAACTTCTCGATCGTTCTTATCGACCGGTACCCGCGGGAGGTCAGCACCGAGCAGGTGTCAGCCGGCCCCATCCGGTGTCCGTCGCAGTGCGGCCCAGCCAGATCTTGGTAGGCGACCAGGCAGGCCCCGAACAATAGAGCGATGAACATCAGGCCCAGGGCGCCGACCCCGAGGCGGACCACGACGTGCCAGAAAACCGCCCCTATGGTGCGCCCTGGGGCCGCCGGGTGTAGCCCGTCTACTTCAGCATCGGTCACAACAACCCTCCCGCGAGGGAACCAACCTCATTTAGACGACACGCCAGTGCCTATCTGCAGTCGCTAAAGTCTCTGTTTAGTTGCCGCTGCAATTCAGCCGCCTCCGCCGTCTGATTGCCCTGAGGGCCTTGCGGTTTCGGCGATCCACTGCCGTCACGGCAGTCAGGCACTTGAAGATCTCCGGTGAACTGGTGGAAATTATCAGGCTCCACTATGAGGTGCCATTGCAGTTGCAGCGGGTGTTGTTTGGTGGGCGCGACGGTGGAAATGACTGATTTGAGGTCGCGGTACGCCGTAGCAGGGTCCGTGATGTACACCGATAGCGCAGTGATCCTGGCGTCGTCGACGCGCACGTAATAGACCGGCATCGCCAGCCGCGATATCAGGGCGTCGACGTTTGCGCGCTGCTCGGCGGTGATCGGGACACCGACTTCCCAGGTGGGGAATTTGGTCGGCTCGGCAGAACGGACATAGACGGTCATCGATTCGGGCTGCACAGTGGCCAACGCTGCGTTCAAGACGTCGCTGGTGTGGTCGGTATCCGATACTTCAAGGCGCGCCGTGGCACCGTCACGTGACCATAGAATCGACCCCTGTGGCACACGCGCCCTCAGTTGTCGCAAGCGATGTGCGTCACCGGCGATCTGGGCCGGGTCGAGCTTTGCGCCGCGCTTTACCTCGAGTCGGTCGCCGACGACGAAGTCACAGGATTGGCGGTAATCGTTGAAATCCCCGCCTTTGATACGGGTGATACGTGAGGCCACTGCCGCGATCTGTTCCTCGCTTGCTTTTGGCATCGCCACTACCAGGCTCAACTGGGCTCCGTTCTCAAAATCATTGGTATATAGTGGATTAACGTCGTCAACGCCCGGCATGTTGGCGATCTCGGCCTGAAGGCGGCGCACCTCGGCGCTGCGGTCAGGAGGCGTGCACGCAGCCACGACCAAGGCCAGCCATGCCATGGCCGCCACACATAACCGCTTCACCTGCGCCGGGAGGCGGCGTGTGACACGCCGCCTCACTGCACTGATCTCATAGCCAAGCACCTTGCCTGCCTTACCTTTACACCCCCACTGTGCGTAACCCTAGACCGCTTTGCAGCCCGTCGAGATGAGGCTGGTGCCCTGGGCGGTGACGTCGTACAGGTAATGGTCAGCCACCACATACGTTGGAAGAGCTTCAACATAGGCGCGGCCATACACCGCCGTCAGCACCGCGAAGTCTTCCATCGCCGGATTGCCGCTACGTCGACCCAATCGGTCTAATTCGTCGTCAACGGCGCTCATGACCGGCCGGATGCCGTCATTGAGGGCTCGCTGTTGAGGGCTCCACTGGCTCGCGGGGATGTCCTCATCCGTGTCATGCCATGCTGCGGCGGCATCATTGAAACGAGCAAACGCGGAGGTGAAGTCCGCGCATGTTGAGTTGCTGGCGCGTAGGAATCGCTGCGGGTCGGCCGGGTCGTCGGTCTGCGGCGACGCGTTCGTCGGTGGGGCCGCCATGGTGATCAGTGGTCCGCGCCGTGCGGCAGCCCCATGGCTAATCGCATCGCAGATGGCGAAGATCGCGTTGCCGGCCGCATAGGTGACACGCAACAGCAGATCATCGCGTGAGGTGTACTGCGGGATTCGGTCTGCGTAAGCGCGCCAGTAGGCGATCAGCTGCTCGTAGAGTTCCCGGACCACCCGGTGCGGGGTTTGCCTGGCCAGCATCACGGTCTTATCGGCGGCCTCACGTATCGCCGTGTCGGCGGCCCGATATTGGGCGCTCAACTGCGCATTCCAGGCAGATGCCGGGATGGATTTGTCTCTGTCGTGCCAGCCAGAGGTTTTCTCGCTGGCCGCCAAAGGATGGGCAACGTTACCCCATGCCCCGCAGGTGGGTTCTTCGGTGATGATGCTTATCGGTGCGGCGTCTTTAGCACTAGCCACACCAGGACGCTGCGGCGACGAATGCCTGACAACGACAATGGTCACCGTGACCGAGACTGCGATAGCTACCGCAAATGCCGCCGCTCCCACAAGCATCCACTTCTGTTTGCCGTTCTTCGGTCGCCGCCCGGCGGGTGTAGACCACGGCAGCGGCGACCCCTCCGGCGACCCCCAGTGGTCATCCGGCCCTGGCACGCTCATCTGAGCTCCCCTCGAGCTGGAGAACCTTCGTTATACCGACGACGCCGACGAGGACCAAACGCTTGCTCGCCAGGCCAGCCTCTCCGGACATGGCCAAAGCCTACGATGAGCGGCCCCCGCGTCGAGATGGAAGACCGACTGCAGTAGCGCTGCAACCAACGATGTTCACCAAGATATTCACGAAAACTGTGGTCGAGAGTCCGGATGTCAGTTGAGATGGTCTCAAGAACGGACACGCGAAAGGAGGTGAACAGATGAAGAAGACACTTCCTCTCGTGATGATGTTCTGTGGCCTCGTGTCGGGACTCCTCGCAAGCCCTGCGGCGGCGGACATGAATAGCTACATGAACTGCATCCTGTTGAGTAGACAGCACTTGAGCCCGGAACCACCTCAGGCAAAGCAGCTTGTCTACAACACAATCGGACAAGAAGTATCCCGGAACATTCGCAACAACGGGAGTTCCTCGATGGCGGAGATCTCACGTCTCGAAGGCAATGGGATTGACCCACAGCTTGCACAGATGATCGTCCAGTGTGCCAGTGTTAACGGTCCGATTTGATGTCCCGTCGCGCAAGTTGCAAATGCTGAATCGGCGCCTGGTTCTTCCCAAGGGCCGCCTCCCTTCTGGGACACTTAGAACCTGTGTGGGCTCGAATCGTTGTTGCGCCCTGGTGGGTGAGCTGGCTGGCGAACGCCGCGTTCGGTGCGATCACGCTTGGCGCAGTCGCGGCGTTGCTATACCCGAATTTTTTCGCCGTCGCCGGATGGTTGTGGGGACCGCTCACCGTGGCGGGGTTCGCTCTGCTGATATCAGCGTGCCTGGTTTTCGTCCAGCGCCCGTTCCGCCAGGCTTATTCTGCAGCCCTCACTGGACTTAGCCGCCAGCAGCGGGCCCAAATCAGCAGGGCATTGCGCCACGGAGAGATCCCTTCTGAACCGCGCGTGCTGGTGGCTGCCGTCAAGGTGGGCACTTTGCGGCTGACGCACACACGTCGGGCCCTGCACGGGTCGAGGACATTGATATGGCTGACGCCGGCCTTCCTCAGCCTTGCCGGAGTTTTGTCCTTCCTGTCCAACGATATTCGGCGCGGAGTTTTCTTTGTCGGGTTCGCGCTGTACTTCGCGATCTACTACGCGTGGCTTGGGTACCGCAAGGATCAGCTGACCACGCACGTGGAATCGTTGCGCGCCAGCGCAGAAGCTGACGACACGCCGGTAGACGTCGACTATGCGGCGCCGCCGCGGCGACTAAAGATGTCGATCCCGCTGTTTATTGTGGCTGGAATCGCCACTGTGACAATCGCATACCTCTCGGATCGCCCCAACCCGGACTGCAGAACCGTCGACTCGGTCGCCAACTTCAACTTCAAGACCAATAGCGTGCTCACCGCGCGGCTGACAGCCGACGCGGATCTGGCCAGCTACCGGGATTGGTCCAACCAGCTGCAAACCTACGCACAACAAGCATCCACCCCCGATATTGCTCGCCGCCTTCACCGGATCGCCGACCTATCCGTGCAGGCGGTGGCTCAGCGACAAGCTATCAACAACGACGAAATAGCCGGGCGCTCAAGTGATGTTATCCACAGCGACCAATCCGCATATCTGAGCACCATCAGTGAGCTGCTCGACGAACAGCAAGCCCTCATCTCAACTTGCCGCCGTTCCTGACCCGGGTCCTCACCCATTCACTGATAGCCGGCCCCGCACCCGGCCCGATTCTCACAGCGGCTATTACCGCATCACTTCGAGATGTCTGGAAGTGCTCGAAGTCGAACTCGTTCAACGATTTCCGCGCCAAGACTCGGACCTTGAGATGCGACACCTTCGCCACCCCGGCTTCAGCGTGCGAACAGGTCACGTGACAGGCCTTCGACGCGGGTTTCTCCCCCGGGAGCCACTCTCGTGGCCCGCGCCTTCGACTGGCTGGTCGACCGGTTCACCCAGACACCCAGACATACAGACTGGCAGCCTTGACGGTGTCCTCGTCAGAGGAGCGGTGGCACGATGACCGGAATGGAGGAAGAGGTGCCTACTGTCAGCCTGCGTTTGTGGCGTGCCGACGCGATCGTCTTGTTCGACTGGTTGGCCCATACCGATCTGAACACCGTGCCGATCACGCATCCGGCGCAAAAGCAGGCGCTGGCTGATCTGATGACGCGGTTCGAATGGGCGGCCGGTGCGGATGTGACCGCGGCGACTGTTGACGAGGTCGCGGCAGCCCAAGCAGAAGTGGCACGTGACATGGGCTGGTGAGGGAACGACGGAATCCGTTCGTGGCCTTTGACGCCAGCTTGCTAGCGGGCTGGCTGGTAGGCGTTGGCGCGGCTCGCCGGGTGCAGGTACGGGGGTCGGACGGAGGCGGTACCCAGCGGCCCTGTCTGGACGCCGGCGGATTGGGTGAGGCAGCGCACCGGCGCTGTGCGGCCCAGCACACCGGGCTCATGTTCGTGGCCGGCGGCCCAGCTTGAGATATCGGGGGTTTCGGTGACTTCCCATCGTGTGACGAGGCCTTCTCCGACGCCGCGGTGCTTGCCGATCGAGAACAGGTCAGTGAGCAGTTCACGGATGAGGTCGGCATCGCCGACGGCGCGCCAGGTCAAGGTCGCGGCGGGATGCGCCATGACAGGGACGATGCGCTTTTGATAGCGGCCCTGGGCGTCGGAAACTGCTTGGCTTCCAATGACGGGGGTCAGTTGCTGAAGCCGGCCGCGATTCGTGCGTGAGGTGCGCCAGCGCATGTCGGGGTCGGTGGCGTGATGGGGGTGGAGGTCGGCGAAGGTGGCCATCCAGTGCCAGTCGGCGTCAGAGGTGGGATCGCCGCATTTGGCGAGTGGAAGGGCAAGCGTCTCAGGTTCTTCGGTGTGTTGATAGGTGAACTCTTCGCCCGCTGTGCGGGCGGCCCACTTACGGCGGTGCCACAGTACTGAGGCGAGTAATCCATCCAAGGCCACGCCCCAGGGGCGGGACAGCACGACACCGTGTGGTGTGATGGCGGTGATCTGCAGAGCAATCATGCGTGTGTGTCAACTCAGTTGGGATAGCGTGGTGATCGCCTCGTCGCGGTGAGCGGCTAAGTCCGCTGCCCAGTCGAGAGTGTCGTCGGGAAGATTGCCGCGAAGCGTGGTCGCGGTGACGGTGGCGATGACCCGGCCGTGGCCGGCGGCGATGCGGCCGCCGAGGTGTCCTCGGGTGGCGAATTCGTCCAGGACGGAAAGCAGGAATGCTGCTTGGATGGGGGTGGCGTTGGTGAGTCGAACCCAGGTCTGCAGTCGGGTTCCCGCGGGCAGTGTCTCAACCCCGAATCGTCCGAGCGGACTGCTGTTTTCATCTGAGTCCGTGCTGGGAGGCCGGGCGGTGGTGGTGCGGTGATCGGACAGGTGGCTAAACGATTCTTCTGCGACGCCAAGCACGGCAGGCAAGGCTTTGGATCGGGGTGGGCGGGGCAGGATGTGGGAGAGTTCGGCGATCTCGGGCAG